>WRFJ01000009.1 GCA_009778865.1 Chloroflexota bacterium
AAAGAGGCTCCCTCAAAAAAACCTAGTGCCAAAGCACCGCCGCTTACCTGTTTTATGTTTGTTATAATGTTAGTTGCCATATTCTTGAAGTCCTTTTCTGATGACAGATGCTGCCATCTCGTATACATTTTCATCGGTGCTGTTTAACAGCGTATGCTTGTGTTTTATGGGTTCTACCCATAAAGACAATTCTAAATATACTTCATAGTCAGCCTGTGAGTTATTTTGCGGATCCAGCTGGCGTTTTTTAAGCCGTTTTTGTATTTCTTCTAAATCGCAAACTACTTTAAAAATAAAAAGCATAGTATTTGTACGCCCGGCTATATCGTAAATACGCTGCCGATGATGTTCTCGCAAATTAGTTGAGTCAAAGACCACGCAGTTGCCCTCTTGCACTAATTCTTCACCGCGTGCCAAAATAGCTTTGAAAAGACGGGTGTCTTCAGTATAGCCATGATTGGCAGTGGTACCGATAAGCTTATTGCGTAAAAAGTCCGACTCTAAATGCACGCAGTTAAACTCAGCACACAGTCGTTTGGCAATATAAGTTTTACCGACGGCCGGCAAAGCACTCATCATAACTATAAAAGGCTTAGCGACCCTATCCAAAGAGGGTGTGTGATAGCGTATTATCTGCAAATCCCGATCAAAACTACACATAATTTATTATACGTCATATTATGGCTATTTGCTGTAAAAACAATACTAAAGACCAAATATTTTTAGCCTCTTACGGCAAATAAGGCATGCTCTACTGCTTTAAATATCTTCGGCAGACTTTCTTGAGCACTGTTTATTTTTAACCATTGGGCACTAGGCTCTTCCGACTGATTTTTTAGCTTTAGATATACCTGCCAATCGGCATCAGAGGAACTATTGCCGGCGATAAGGCGCTTATTTAGCCGTCTTTGTGTTTCCTGCTCATCAGTCTCAAAATAAACAACTGCCACAGGTACACCTAAAGCTAAACCGCTATCATAAAGATTTTGACGTAATACTTCATATATATTAGTGGAATCCATAATTACAGCATAGCTGTCTTTAATTAGGCTGTTTTTTAAATTATAAAGTGCTAAATAAAAACGTGTGCTTTCGTCAGCACTGTAACTGGGTGGATTAAACATTTTTTTGCGTAAATTATCACCTTCCAGCACTACCGCCGCATGTTTTTTAGCAAAACGACTGGCAAAATAGCTCTTGCCGGAAGCTGGCAGTCCAGAAAGAATAAGCAGAAAAGCTTTAGGGCTTGCAGGCGGCAATTCTAGTATCAACTGCCGTAATAATTGTCCGTCTTCATCAGGGTCGCAGGTAACATTATGATAAGTAACTTTGGCCATATGCCAATTATAGTGGAGAAAAGACTGCTTGACAAAAGTTTTTATTGTCTATAAAATAACAGACAGTTGAATATTGCCTAACACAAAAGCTGTGAACAAGAATAGTACATTTTAAGGGCGGCCTTACAGAGAGTTAAACCTAGGATGAGAGTTTAGCGGTAAGCCGAAAATGGAATGGGCTTGGGAGTTGCAGGCCGAACAGATTTTTACCTCAGTAGGTTTTGCCGCAAGAGAAGCGTTATCAGATCTTAGGGTATCGGGCCTTAGGCCCCGTATCTGTTAAAGTGCGGTTTTCCTGTACTGGAAACCGAAAAAGGGTGGCACCGCGGAGTAAACCTTCCGTCCCTTTAAAGGACTGAAGGTTTTTTATTTTTAGAATAGAGAGAGGAAAGATAATATGGCTGCTACCGACAAGATGTGGCGAGGCTTAGATAAATAACCCCCGATTTTTAAAAAAAATCATATTTAAATATACGAGGAGAAAATAATATCATGTTTAAGCAAACAAAATTTGACTTGCCGCAAAGCAAATTACCTACCGCTTGGTATAATATTCAAGCCGATCTGCCGGTACCTCTGCCACCGCAATATAATCCCGTTACTAAAGAACTGCTGGCTCCGGCCGATTTAGAACCGCTTTTTGCCCGCAAGTTAATAGAACAGGAAGTAAGTAAAGAGCGATATATAGATATCCCCGGCGAAGTACTTGATAAATACAAGCTTTGGAGACCTACTACCCTACACCGCGCTTTAGCGTTAGAAGAATATTTGGGCACGCCGGCTCGGATTTATTATAAATATGAAGGTATGAATGCCGCTGGTTCGCATAAGCCTAATTCGGCTATACCGCAAGTTTACTATAACAAAAAAGAAGGTATCTCTCGCTTAACCACCGAAACCGGTGCCGGCCAGTGGGGCTCGTCGCTGGCTATGGCCTGCGCTTTCTTTGGTTTAGAGTGCAAAGTATATATGGTGGCCGCTTCTTACAAGCAAAAACCTCATCGCAAAACGATGATGGAAACTTGGGGTGCCCAATGCGTTTCTTCCCCCAGTCAAGATACCCAAATCGGCCGCAATATATTGGCTACAGACCCCGACTGCGGCGGCTCTTTGGGCTTAGCTATCTCAGAGGCTTTAGAAGATGCTCTTAACAGAAATGATACTCACTACACCCTAGGCTCAGTGTTAAACCATGTTATTTTACACCAGTCAATTATAGGTCTTGAATCTATGGAGCAGCTTAAAATAGCCGGGGAAGAAGGAGCTGATATTGTCATAGGTTGTGCCGGTGGTGGCAGCAATCTAGGCGGCATCTGCGTTCCTTACGTCAAACAAAAACTGGAAGGCAGAAACATACGTATTATTGCCGTAGAGCCAGCTGCAGCCCCTTCGCTTACCAAAGGCAAATATACTTATGACTATGGAGATGTGGCCGGCTTGACCCCTATTATGAAGATGTATACTTTAGGACATACTTTTATGCCAGCTCCGGTGCATGCTGGCGGTCTACGTTTTCATGGTATGGCGCCTATAATAAGCCACCTACGTCACTTAGACCTTATAGAAGCATTGGCAGTTAACCAAAACAATACTTTTAAAGCAGGCGTCATCTTTGCCGGCACCGAAGGTATTATCTCTGCTCCGGAGTCTATGCACGCTATACATGCCGCCATAGAAGAAGCTAACAAGTGCAAGGAAAGCAAAGAGGAGAAAGTGATTCTCTTTAATCTTTCCGGACATGGGCATTTTGATATGAGCGCTTATCAGCAATATCTAAACGGCAGTCTGGAAAAATATGAGTATTCCTGTGATGAAGTGGAAAAATCTCTCCAAGAACTACCTTTAGTTAAAGAGTAATAAATTATTTTTGTTAAAAAATCGAAATAATACTTTTTGTAGCATATTATATACACAAAATAATGGTGATGGTATACTGACCATCACCATTATTTTGTGCCCATCTTTCTGTAATCTTTAATTTAATAGCAAACGCACAGCGAACAAAGCAACGTGATGAATAAATGCCAAGAGTTTTAATGCACCAATTAAGATGATTGTTGCCAACTTTAAAGGTGCGCTACTTAAAAAAGATAAACTATCTCTGAGAAGAAATGTCGAAAATGAAAGTTGTATAAACAAAAAAATATTTCAAAACAAAGTTATCTTTATAATTATCATACCATTACCATTCGGTAATCATCATTTTAGACACCGCGCCTAACGCCAACAATGCGGGGTGTCTAACTAAAGCGTCACAGCGTTACTCAATATGATCTTTCCGTTACTTAGCTCAATTTTTGTCCACGTTATCTGAAATTCTTTTACCGTTAAAAGCGAATCTAATATATAATCCTGAAAGACAATACCGATGACGGAACGGATTTGATCATCGTTTTATCCTAAAACACAGTCGTCAATAACAACCTGCCCGTTATCAGGTTGAAGCAAAGTGCAAAGCATGTCTATGGTAGTAGATTTGTTAGCACCATTAGCTCCCGAAAAGAAAAGAGAAGCCTTTTCTCACCATAAAATCAATGTTTTGCACAGCTTTGACTGCACCGTAAATTTTACAAAGATTTTTTGTGTAATTCTTGATTCTTCACTTATAGTTATTAAGTTTTTTGCACCAAAACAACTACATGATGCCCGTTTATCTTAAACTCCGTAACACCTTCTGCCCCTTGTAAATTTTGGGGGATTATTTTTTGTGCTAAAGTTTCTTTAGCTACAAAATCATCAAAAGAAGCTATTACTTCTTTGGCATAATCACTACCATCATAAGCTAAAATAATGCGGTCGGCAATCTCCAAGCCTAAGTCTTTACGGATACCCTGTATGCGGTGGGCATAATCACGAATAAAGCCTTCCCATTCCAATTCCTGTGACAAAGGCAGATAGATAGCTACTGTATAGCCTCCGTCCTCAGCCGTCACATAGTCATAACTGTTCAAATCTTGATTGTCTACGACAAAGCGCAAGTCTTTAATGTTTAATTCTTCCTCCACCTGATCTTTAATAGCAGCTAGGTAGCTATGCTCTTTTGCAGCCACTACAGCTACAGCAAAAGCTAGCGGCTGACGTACTTTGATTTGCACTTTAGCTCTGGCCGCACGCCCTACCGAGGAAAGTTTCATGGCTAACCTGGCTGCCTCCTCCAGTTTATAGTCAATAAGACTTTCGTCATAAAACGGAAAATCAACTAAATGCACACTGGCGGGAGCACTTTTATCAATACTGCAGACTAGGTTTTGATACATTTCATCAGCAATAAACGGCATAAAAGGTGCCAACAGACGAGCTAAAGTAGTTAAACAAGCATATAAAGTTTGGTAAGCACCAAGTTTATCGCTGTCGCTTTCACTCTTCCAAAAGCGTCTCCTAGAGCGCCTGACATACCAGTTGGAAAGATAATCGACAAATTCTTCTATTTGCCGTCCGGCACTGGTGGGGTCGTAATCGGCTAAATTACCATCAACATTTTTTATCAGTTCGTTTAATTCTGATAAAATCCATTTATCAAGTTCGGCCAGTTCACCGCTAAACCTATCGGTTAAGGGGTTATAGCCGTCTATATTGGCGTAAAGTACAAAGAAAGAATAAGTATTCCACAAAGTATTTATAAACTTGCCCTGTGCTTCAGCCACCAAACCCTCGGAAAAACGACGGGCATTGCCGGGAGGCGAAGCAGTATAAAGATACCAGCGCACAGCATCAGCACCATATTTATTAATTACCGTAAAAGGATCTACCACATTACCGCGACGCTTACTCATTTTCTCGCCTTTGCCGTCTAAAATATGACCTAAACAAATGACATTTTTATAGGCATTTTCTTCAAAAACCAAATTAGAAATAGCATGTAAAGAGTAAAACCAGCCGCGTGTTTGATCTACAGCTTCACAGATAAAATCAGCTGGAAAACGCCCGTCTTTCATCATGCTTTTATTTTCAAAAGGATAATGGAACTGAGCAAAAGGCATAGCGCCGCTGTCATACCAGCAGTCAATAACTTCGGGTGTACGCACATAGCAACCGCCGCACTCACAAGGCCATTTAAGATTATCTACGTGAGGCCGGTGCAAGTCCAAAGAATCGGATAGACCGCTTACAGATGGTTTATTGTTAAGCTCGATAACGCTGCCAGCACATTCTATCTTGCCGCATTGGTCACATATCCAAATAGGCAGTGGCGTACCCCAATAACGTTCGCGAGAAATAGCCCAATCCACATTATTACGTAGCCAATCGCCAAAACGGCCTTCTTTGACATATTCCGGATACCAATTAATCTTTTCATTACCGTTAATCATGTGCTGTTTATATTCGGTAGTACGTATATACCAGCTTTGTTTGGCCATATATAAAACTGGGCTGTCGCATCTCCAGCAGAACGGATAAGTGTGCTCAATGACCTCAGCTTTTAATATATTGCTATGTTTTTCCAGTTCGGCCACAATATATTTATCGGCTTTTTTGACAAACATGCCGCCAAAAGTATAATCGCCGGTTATTTTACCTTCCATATTGACATAATGTATAAAAGCAAGACCGTTATCAATGCCGGCCTGATAATCTGTTTCGCCGTAAGCCGGTGCGTTATGGACAATACCGGTGCCGTCCTCCATAGACACAAAATCAGCAGTTATGACCGGATAACGTAAGGTAGCATCAATACTGCCACTTAAAAGCTCAGGGGTACCTTTTTTAAATATCTGGCAAGGCACATCATAGTCATGGGGATTAAAAAGCGGTATATATTTAATGCCAAGCATATCAACGCCTTTAAACTGTGCTAGAGTAGTCCAATCACCTAAGCCAGCAGAGTCTTGCCTTGCTTGAGCCATAATTAGATAACTATCATCTTTTTGCAGCAACACATAGCTGTCTTTGGCCGATACGGCAGCAGCAGTATTGGCCGGCAGTGTCCAGGGAGTAGTAGTCCAAGCCAAAAGATATATTTTGTTACGACCAGCCTTAGCATAAATATCATGGCCAGACTTCGCTGCAGATAAAGTGCTGCTATCTATTTCAAATTTTACAAAGACTGAGGGGTCTACGGTATTATCTTTATAGCCTTGAGCTATCTCGTGTGAAGAAAGTGAAGTGCCACACCTAGGACAATGAGGGGTAACTTTATAACCCTTGTATATGAGACCTTTATTAAACATCTGTTTTAAAGACCACCATACGCTCTCCACATAGCTGTTTTCAAAAGTAATGTAAGGATTGTTAAGATCTACCCAATAAGCCATGCGTTCGGTAAGCTTATCCCACTGCTCTTTATACTTCCACACGCTCTGGCGACACCAATCGTTAAACTTACTTATGCCGTAATTTTCTATCTGGGCTTTACTGGTAAATCCCAGATGCTTTTCTATTTCAAGCTCTACCGGCAGTCCATGAGTATCCCAGCCGGCAATGCGCGGCACATAATAGCCTTTCATGGCACGATAACGCGGTATAACGTCTTTAAAAGCACGCGAAAGTACGTGATGGATACCAGGGTTGCCGTTAGCAGTAGGCGGACCTTCGTAAAAAGTAAATATAGGGCCGTCCTTACGTGCCTCTACACTTTTTTGAAAGATATTTTCTCTGTCCCATTGCTGCAAAATGGCTTCTTCCATCTGCGGAAAAGAAATACGGCTGCTTACTGCTTTAAAACGTTCTTGATTATCCACTGTAACTCCCCTCTTTAAAAACAAATCCCTTGCACTATATAGTGCAAGGGACGAAAAATGTAGATTTTTCCGCGGTACCACCCTTGTTCCGCAAGTAATTTTGCGGCTCTTGCAGGTTTTCAGATGAAAACCGTTTTCTGTAACGGGAAATCCCGCCTAAGCTTACTAATATTTTCAGCTAAGGAGCATCGGCTCGGTGATTTTCAAGGGGGCTTTCTTTTTGCTTATCTCAGCATGAAAGCAACTCTCTGTAAAAGAAGCTAAACCCCTCTACTCCTCCGGCCTGCTAACGCCTTTAAAGCGATATTCTTTTTTTATTTATGTAAATTATACTATAAAAAACTTAACTGCGCAAAAGCACGATAACTTTGCGGCTTTCGCCGGCACCTACGCTTTGAGTAGTTACTTTAGGATGATCAGCCAGTACCATATGTACTATGCGACGGTCAAAAGGACTCATGGGTTCCAAAGCAAAAGGCATTTTTTTGGCTATTACCTGATCGGCCATGCGTAAAGCTAGGCCTTTAAGTTCTCTAAAGCGCTTTTGTCTAGTACCATTGACATCTACAATAATCGGCACATAATCATCTACCTGACCAAAGACCATCAAACGTAAAAGATACTGTAAAGAAATAAGTGTTTGGTTTTTGCGGCCAATAAGAGCACCTAAATTTTCTCCACGTATATTAAAGACCGTAGAAACACCAGCATCTTCGCCTGGCATAACAAAATCACCGGACAAAACTTCCACGCGGGCATAGCCATAGCCCATTTTTTGTAAAAATTCGCTTAAAACCTGCTGGGTACGTACTATACTTTCTTGACTTAGAGTATTTTCTAAAACAGTATTTTTACTGTCAGTATCCTGCTCGCAATCATCATCGTAAGAAGTATCGTATTCATCAAAATAAGAACGCTCTTCGCCTTCTTTTAAAAAGGATACACGCACTACGGCATCACCCCCTAAAAAGCCTCCCCCCTCACTTATAACGCTTACCTCTACCTGATTTCTTTGAGCTTTTAGATTGACTAGAGCTTGTTTTACTGCTTCCTCCACTGTAGGAGCGCTTATTTCCACTTGTTTCATTGGTATTGTCCTTTTTAGAAGTATTTACCACCTCGGCTTTTTTGACGCCATCATCTTTAGTCTGTTTAGCATTATCAGTTTGCCTAGCAAAGCGAACTTTGCCGCCAACCAAAGCTATCATAGAGCGCACATCGTCGCCAAAAGCACCCCAGCTGCCTTTATTGGTAATAAGAGTGCCGATAACTACCACTAAAGAACCTATAGCAAAGTAAAGAGCCAAACCGCTGGGGAACATGATACAAATCATCATAAATAACAATGGCATCATAACTTGCGTCATGCGCGCCTGCATACCGGCAGCACCTGGCTGGGCAGCCGGAGTAGCTTTGCCGGAAGCTTTATTGGGTGCAGACATCTTGGTCTGCATATACATCAGTAAACCCACTATTATGGCCATAATAAAATCGGGCGCAGTGAGATTAAACCACAAAAAGTTGGGGTTTACCGGCAGAGATTGATAGAGTATGGGCCAGTCATAAAGACGATGAGAAAGGTTTAGGAAGTCTTCCGGAGCCACAGCCATCACCCTGATAATAGACTGGTATAAAGCAATAACAATAGGGAACTGGATGAGTAGCGGCCAAATGCAGCCCAAAGGGTTAAGCTTGATCTCCTTTTGGATCTTGGCCATCTCTTGGGCTTGCTTATCTTTATCGTTGGCGTACTTTTTTTGTATTTCCTGGATCTTGGGCGTCATCTCGCTCATAGCTCTTGTATATTTGGTCGATTGCATAGTAAGCGGATATAAAGCACCGCGCACTATTACAGTAATGACGATGATAGCTAAGCCGAAATTGTGGAACAATACATTTGAGAGTACAACCAGTATATTGAGCAGAGGGTTTAAAATAATCAGATCAAATATATCACCAAGCATCAGTTATACCCTCCTTAACTTTCATTCTTATTAATATTGGCCATATCTTTTGACCAAATATTATTGCCGCTTACGGGATCTATAACAATAACTTTTTCATCAGTTACGGTATGAATGATCACCTGGCTGCCGTTAGTAGCCAAAGGAGCATGCACTGTAGCGGCTACAGCATCGGTCTGCAAAGCCTTAAGGTTGTCATTATCATCTATACTGTAAAGATAGCCTTTTTGAGTAATAGCCACCACAACATCACCGACTACTACCGGTGAAGATACTAAACCATCTTTTTTATCTTTACCCATGGCTAGGCTTTTGATAGTGCTGCCGTCAATAGGATTTAAAATGTATATACTGCCGTCTAGACTAGCAGCATAAATTTTATTATCTTTAAAAACAGGGGCTGCCCAAAACCAGCTTTTAGAAATTTCGGTTTGATGCCAAACTACAGCACCGGTTTGAGCATTAAAGGCATGCATCGAACGGTCAAAGTTGCCGACAATAACCAAATTTTGTCCGTCCCCGGTGGTAATTACAGTAGCCTGTGAATAATAAGCGCCTTTGCCGCTATCTTCAGTATGTTTCCATATCTCAGCACCATTACTGGCATTTAAGCAGTAGTAGTTATTGTTATAATCACCAAGATATATTTTATCTTCAAATAAAGTAGGCGTGGCCCATACTGCACCTTTGGCTTGGTAGCTCCAAACTAAATCACCCTTATCTTGGCTGAAAGCATAAACGACACCGTTATCATCGGCAATAATAATATTATCTTGATAAGTTACAAAACCCGAGACAAATTTACCATATGTTTTGTTTTGTGAATCACCTTTCTTCCAAACAGAAGCGCCATTTTCGGCGTTAAAGGCAAAAATTTCACCGGTATAACTGGCGATAAAGACCTTGCCATCAGCAATTACCGGCGTGCCATAAACGGAAACACTAGCTTGAGCATTGGTGCAAGAACCGCCGCTGCTGCTACCATCGCGAATATCCACAGCAAATTTAATACTTTGGCTGGTATTATCTAAAGCCACCAATTTGCCTTGAGTGGTGGCAATATAAATAATGTCGCCATCTATAGCAGCACTGCTCCACCCCAAAGGCCTAGATCCGCGCATACAGCCCACTAGCGATAAGCATAAAACCAATATGGCAGCAGCTGCCAGCAAGATCTTTACTGTTTTTCTATTTAACATTTTTCTTTCCTTTGCGGCACCGGATCATACCCACCTTTAGAAAAAGGATTGCAGCGCAACAAACGCCATAAACCTATAAACCCACCCTTAAAAAAACCGAAACGATCTATAGCCGTATAGACGTATTCGGAACAACTGGGACTGAAACGACACCGCGATGTCATGTTGGGAGATATACTGGTCTGGTAAAACTTAATCATTTTTAAGGCAATGGTTTTCATAAATCTTTTAAAATCCTGCCTTTATATGAGTGCGGCTCTTGTTAATATGCGACGTATATCGGTGTTAAAATTATGGAAATTGCCATCTGCAGCCGTTTTTTTAGCAATAAGTACTATATCATAAGGACCTATGCTTTGCTCTCTCATTACTTCCCGTACCAGCCTCTTAATATGGTTACGCGTTACTGCAGTACCGGTCTTTTTGCTGGCGATGATACCGAAACGGCCGGACCCTAAACTGTTGGGAATTTTTTTAACGATAAAATATTTACCGTAAAAAACTTCTTCTTCGTTTAAAACCCGCTTAAAATCAAGCGGGCTTTTCAAAAAAACCTGACTTTTCAATGTTTTTAAGCAACTGTAAGTTTGGCGCGACCTTTGGCACGACGTGCAGCCAATACAGAGCGACCACCGCGAGTAGACATTCTTTTTAAGAATCCGTGCTCGCGCTTTCTAGGAACTTTCTTTGGTTGATATGTCCTTTTAGTAGCCACAATAACTCCTTAGTAACAAATAAATTTAAGAAAAAGCCACAGTCTTACGATTCTAGTACAAAATACCTAGGAGTCGGCTTCTTCGGCAGCGTCCTCATTAACCTCATTAACAACAGGCTCGGTAGCCACGATGGTCTCGGCAACGGGAGCAGCTTTGGTATCTTTAACGGCGGGAGCAGTGGAGAACACTACTTCACCATTTATACGCACATGTTCGGACACATAAGGCAATAAAGCGGCCTGACGGGCGCGCTTAATAGCTTTAGCTAAAGCTCTTTGGTGCTTAGCGCAAGTTCCGGTTCTTCTGCGAGATTCAATTTTGCCGTGCTCACTGATAAATCTCTTGAGCTTGGCAGTGTCTTTATAGTCTATCTCGGTGACTTTATTGACACAAAAACGGCAGACTTTGCGTCTGGGAGCAAAATTGCCTTTCTTGCCACCGGTAGATGGTCTTTTAGTAGCAGTATTAGTATATGCCAAATTAGGACTCCTCAAATTCTTCTATGAATAAATTTTCCTATAAAGGAATATCATCAGGTTCTATATCACCCAAGCCGAAATCGGCTCCGCCGTCCATACGCTCACCTTCATCACTGACAGAGGCTCCGCCTTGACGATCTAGGAAAGTTACACGATTGGCAATAACTTCGGTTTTATAGTGCTTAGCGCCATCTTGACCTTCCCAACTTCTAGTACGCAAACGTCCCTCAATATAAACCAAGCGACCGCGAGAAAGAAAATGATTACACTGCTCGGCAAGTCTGTTCCAAGCAACTACCGAAAACCATTCGGTTTCTTGTTTGCGGTCGCCATCGGGAGTGGAAAAAGCCCAATTGGTGGCCACACTAAAAGAAGTAACGGCATGGCCGTTAGGAGTAAAACGCATCTCGGGGTCGCCACCCACATTGCCGATAATCATAACTTTATTTAGGCTAACCATACTTAAATTCTCTTACCTATTTACTTTTCTTTTTGTTTGGAAAGAACAGTGAGTGTAAAACGAAGAATATCTTCGGTAACGGCAAAATAAGCTTTGAGCTCTTTGGTGACTGCCGGTTTGGCGTTGGCCTTAAAGAAATAGAAAAGACCATCGGAATGCTTTCTGATGGGATAAGCCATACGGCATTTGCCCCAATCTTCTGTGGTCACCTCACCGCCTTTACTAAAAATATCTTTAGCCCGGTTGACAATGACCAAAGCAGCCTCGGCGGTCATATCAGGTTTTAGAATAAGGATAAGTTCGTAATTTCTGGGCTGCTTTTCAGTTTGAACAATCACGCTGCTTTTGTTAGTGGCTTCTGCCTTCTTGGAAACTATTGTAGTACCCTCCCCCAAAGAATTTCGGTGCGCATGCGCACTTAGCTATCTTAATAAATAACTTTGTAATTATAACACAAGGCCAAATCCCAAAACAACACTGTTTTATATTCGTACGTTGAGGCTATTTTAGCTCTTGGTCAACAAATATGAAAATAGCTCTTTTGCTTGAGTAAAATGTTAACTCCAACATAGCTTCTTTACATCTGTTGACTAGGGCCAGTGCATTTGACATAGCTATATTGCTTTGTGTACAATTTATTTTGCTTTTGTGGCCTCATGGTGTAGCGGTCCAACATGCCACCCTGTCACGGTGGAGATCGCGGGTTCGAATCCCGCTGGGGTCGCCATAAGAGATTTTGCTAACCGCCTTTAACGGCGGTTTTTATTTTTACTATTAATAACACCTGATTTAAGATACTATTAACGCTCTGCCGATTATAGTACCGGCAAGAGCGTTAATATTTAAGAAAGCCTAAAATTTATGTTTTAGCTTTTATTAAATCTTCTAAAAGCCAGTACTCCAGCCAAGGTCAACAGAATTAAGGCCGGCAAACCTACCACCAGCATGAAAGCCCAAGCGGCTCTGGGTTCCCATTCGGCAAAGCTACCGACAAAGTTTTGAATAGTCCAAAGAAGCAGTAAAAGACCGACTGCACCGATAACCCATTCATACCATTTAAGACTGAAGTTGTTTTTATTTAAGAACCATAGTAACGCTGCTAAAGCACAGCCGACTATAATACCAATTATTAACCACATATTATTTTCATCTCTCTTTCTTATTGAACACAAGCACCGTAACCGTTAAATGGATCGTTGCCCATTTTGCTGATATCCCAGAAATCTTTGGGATCAAAGTGTCGACCGTAATCAAAGAAATCATCCATCACTCTAAAGAAGCCGTTAAAGGCAGAAGTGGTGGCTGACGTCATTTTGATGATTTCATGGATGGAGGCAAAAGGTTTTTTAGAGAAGACACAAGTGCCCATACAATTCCTGCATGAGCCTGCGTGCAAGCCACCAGGTGTGCCACGCCAAGGCAAACATCTGTCGTATCTGATATGCCAGGAATTATTGCCGTAACCATTCCATTTACCGGTTATGTCCCAAGTAGGTTTACTCTCTTTGGAAATGGACTCTCCGGGACAGGTGTCAGCACATTTTTTGCAGGTATGGCAGAACTTCCAAATACCAGCATCAATGGGAGGCGTGGGAGTTAAGGGCAGATCGGTGAAAATGAAAATACTGAATCTAACATGACTGCCAAAAAATGGTGAAACCAGATAATCGTGCCGGCCCAGTTCTCCCAAACCTGCCAAAATGCCCAAACCTGGGTTGGAACAGAATTGTCCGATAGCTTGATTATATCCCAATGAAGCAATAAAGGTCGACATGCGACATTCACCTAACGGCTCGTCCGAATAACCTAAGTTTGAACTAATACCACCTAATAATGTAGTTCCGTATTTATTTGAACAGCCAGACTGGGGGATTTGAGCTACTGCGACCCAGCGAAGAGAACGCGGTAAAACTGTAATTTCATCATTCCGATAGGGCTTTTCAATCGTTTCGCCGATTTCATCGTCCCAAACAATCCTTCTGTTTTGCAGGGTGTTGTAAGGTATTTTTTTCAATTCAGGAGTCATTTCCAGAGCACCTACTATGGGCATACCGAAAAAGCTAGCCATTCTTCTGAGCATGTTGAGATTTTCTTCAGGAGTACCCTCGTATCTAGGTAAATCCAAGTCAGCTGCATTTAGACTACTCATAGCCATGGCTGGCGTAATGATTTTGTTACCGAGATTAAGATTACCTATAAGCGCACCACGTGTGCCGCTAAAAGATGCCATATCTAAACCGGCTAAAGGTGGTGACGACGGACATACGCCAGTAGCAGAGTCCATAGCATAATCTCTACGAGAATCGCCGGGCATATTGTTTTTAATGCCATTGTATATGCCAATTAGGCGAGACCTAACCAGTTCATCTTCTTGTTCAGGTGTATAATCAACATTAGTGCTTGGTCCCGGTAAGGGTGCTACTCCTCCGGCATATCCTCCGTGTTTAAAATCAAGGCGTTTTCTCAAATCCCAGTCTACCTCTACGGTGGGGTTGTAATGGTCTCTCTTTTTGATCCACCATGGTAATTTGGCTCCTCCTTGAATACCAGCGATGTTGTTACTGCTGCCACCGCTGCTGCTTAGTTCGTCCAAATCGTGAAATACCGGTGCGCTCGCAGCAGCTGCCCCGACACCAGCTGCTCCTAGACCAATAGCTTTCATGAATTCTCGCCTAGATACTGTTGAATGTGTTTTCATTCATTTCTCCTTTTTTAAATATAAAATATCAAATAAAGACCTGCTAAGCTCGACCTTTCCTAGCAGGACGTTTATTTCAAATGGGGAATATT
>WRFJ01000010.1 GCA_009778865.1 Chloroflexota bacterium
AAGAGACCATGCGTATGGTAGAACGCATTATTATGCTAAAAACTATTGACAGTTTATGGGTAGAACATTTAACGGCTATGGATTACTTGCGCCAAGGTATCGGCATGCAGGTAGCCGCTCAAAGAAAACCCCTAGATGTTTACAAACGTGAAGGCCATGAGATGTTCCAAGACCTGCTGATAGCCATTAAAGAGCAAAGCGGTCGTGCTTTATTGCGTTCGCGCGTGCAAATGGGCTCACCGCCCCCTAAGCATGAAGAAAGCGCTATGAGCCGAGCTGCTAAACAAAATTTAGATGGCAACAAAGGTGCTGTCAGAAGCGGACCCAAAGTCGGTCGTAATGATCCTTGCCCCTGTGGCAGTGGTAAAAAATATAAACACTGCTGTAACAAAAACGGTTAATGGAACAAAAAAATTCAAACGCTACACTTGATAGTTATACAGCTTTTAAAAAGGCTTTACGCGCCGGAGAACATTGGTATATTGCCTTACTCTCCTGTTTACGTTATTGGAACGTTGAATATGAAAAAACGCCTCGTAAGAATCATGTGTATTTGATAGACGGTGAGGCTTTTGACCATATGCTGGTATCTACACGCATTTTAAAAACTGCTCTCAAAGAAAATATTGTGCCTAAAAACGAAGTAAAAAAGTTTTTATTTAGCGGTATCGCTCCAATAGAACTTAACGGCAGCAGATTGGCTGAAGTATTAGGCAAGCAAAGACTAAAAGAGTCTCTTAATTTTTTCTACGGAGTAACAGCTGAGGAAGCTCTGCAGCTGGCCGTTAAAGATGAGATACGTAAAGAAGTGCAGGTTCTGGGTCCCCATAATGAAGCTTGGGTTAATAACGAAGCTTTCAGACGTATCTACGGAAAAAGCTTTGACGATATGCTCAATATTTTTACCTCGGTAAAAAACTTAAACCGCACTCATTTTTCTACTGAAGACTTAAAAAAATATATTTATTTTCTTTTTAAATATCGCGTGACTAACAGCGACAAAGCTAAAACTGCTTCCGATACCAAAAAAGCACTGGCTAAATTAAAGTATATGGGTTACAAAGGAGCTTTTTAGAATTAACCTAGGGCAAATGCATCCAAGTTTTACGAATATTAGAATAGAAAAAGTGTTATATGCCTTTACTATCGCTGTTTATTTCAGTATGTATATAGAGAATATTATATGATAAATATAATTGCTTTTTAATGAAATTACAGAACATATTGTATATAACCTTCCTTCAAACTTTTTATAATGGCCTCCGAACGAGAGGTCACGCGTAATTTGGAAAAAATATTGGACATATGAGCTTTGACAGTACGCAGAGTAAGATTCAAACGCACTGCTATATCTTTATTGGATAAGCCCTCGGCAACAGCTTGCAAGACTTCAATTTCACGCAAGGATAGTGGCATTATGCTTTTTGAGAGTTTAGCTTTTTGTTGCCAATCATTTAGCATAGCCATAATTTTTTGTGATATGAGAGCATCGTATACGCAGCCGCCAGCAGCCACCATACGCACAGCAGCTATTATTGCTTCTTTGGATGATGATTTTAAGAGATAACCGTCAGCACCGTTTTGTATCATCTTTAGAATATATTCATTTTCACTGTACGCAGAAAAAACCAGTACTTTGGTGGTAGAACTATGAGTTTTTATTTGTTTTAAAACCTCTGCACCATCCATTATTGGCATCATCACATCTAAGAGCACTACGCAAGGCTTTTTTTCTAAAGTCATATCCAAAGCTTGCTGGCCATTTTCGGCAAGACCACATACGGCAAAACCTGGACTATTTTCAAATAGAACGCGCATGCCCTCACGTAAGACAACGTGGTCGTCGGCAATTAAAATTCTGATGGTATGCATTCTAACTCCGCCCAAAAGTACTAGTACTAGCACATTGTAACCGCTTAGCAACCGATATTCAATAGTTTATACTGTCTTTTATAAGCAACCTAAGTGTTATATAATGACAATAAAATACGAATGATAAAAAAGATGCCTGCTTATTTGGCTATTGCCACCTTTGTCACACTAATAATTTGCGTGCTACTGCGCGTACGGCAGATGAAAAAATTAGGTATTGCTGCCATGAAATTCGGCGTTATAGATAAAAGCGACTTTATATTGCCACCGCTGATGCTTTTGTATTTTTATATACTTTTGGCTTATGCTTTCGGCTGGCCAAAAGTTGACAGCTTATGGTTAGAAAACAGTTTATTAGCTTGGCTGGGCGTGGCTTTATGCCTCTTTGGCCTTTTTATGTTTATTTGGGGTATGGTATCTTTTGGTCAAAGTTTTAGAGTAGGCATAGACCAAAAACAAGCTGGCAAATTAGTACAAGAGAAAGCTTTTGCCTTTAGCCGTAACCCGCTTTATCTGGGTTTCCTTAGTATCTTTTTCGGCGTATGGGCTATTTTGCCAACTTGGTTTTTCTTACTTTATCTGATAGGTGCTTTTATTGTAATCAATCGTCAAATAAACCGTGAACAAGAAGCTTTAAAGAAAATTTACGGTGATGAATATTTGCAATATATGAAAAAAGTGCGACGCTTTTTTTAAACCAAAAGCCTGTACTGAGACAACTATTTCAATAACTACTAACTTTATAAGCGACTTAAACGATCTTCAAAATCAGCTAAGCGTTCTTTTTCTTTAGCTATTACCGCAGCCGGTGCCTTGGAGCAAAAGACCTCATTACTGAGGCGGTTTTTTAAACCATCTATAAGAATGGTAAGTTCAGTTCTTTCTTTATCTTTTTTAGCTGCCTCAGCTTTTTTATCCACCAGATTGCCCATAGGTATAAAAATTTCAGCTCCAGCGATAACTATATGCAGTTCATCAGCTTTATCAACACGGGTATTTTGCGCTACAAAACATACCTGCTCACAACGTGCCAAACGTTTAACAATCTCCTCGTAAGCAGAAAGAGCTACAGCACCTACGCCAGCATATATCTGCACATTTACAAGCTCTTTGGGCGGTAAACCACGTTCGGCTTTAGCGTTGCGTATAGAACGGATAATCTCTATAACCATGCCCACATTTTTCTCGGCAACAGCATCTATATATCTATTGTCAGCCTGCGGGTAGGAACTTATCATAATACTTTCTTCTTTTAAATCACCCGGCGCCAGGGTTTCTTTTAGTGTTTGCCATAGTTCTTCGGTAACAAAAGGCATAAAAGGATGTAAAAGACGTAAAGATTTATCTAAAACATGGCAAAGAACATTAAGCGGAGAGTTATCTGCACCTAAGCGAGTCTTGCTCATTTCTACGTACCAATCACAAAACTGCCCCCATATAAAATCATGTAAAACTCTGGCCGCTTCACTAAAATTAAAATCTGCTATCAATCGGTTGGCATCAGCAATCATAGTATTTAAGCAAGATAATATCCAACGGTCTTCCAAAACCAATCTACTATCATCAATATCTAAAGCAGCTTTAGTTTTAATATTGCCTAAAACAAAACGTGTAGCGTTGTAGATTTTATTGGCAAAATTACGTCCTGCTTCCAGTTTAATAGGTGACATTTTACTGTCAGCGCCGGCAGAAGTACCGCTTAATAACGCAAAACGTAAGGCATCAGCGCCATATTGATCAACTAGTTTAAGAGGATCTAACACATTACCTTTAGTCTTGCTCATTTTTTCGCCCTTTTCATCACGGATAAGACCATGCAGATATACATATTTAAAAGGCACCTGACCTGTATTGTACAGACCCTGCATAATCATGCGCGCTACCCAAAAGAACAAAATATCATAAGCCGTTTCCATAACGGTAGTGGGATAGAAATACTTTAAATCTTCAGTTTGCTGCGGCCAGCCCAAAGTAGAATGCGGCCATAAACCGGAGGAAAACCAAGTATCCAGCACATCAGGGTCTTGAGTAAGATGGCAAGAACCGCATTTAGGACAAACAGCCGGTACATCTATGACCACAATGGTTTCTTCACAATCGTCGCAATACCACACCGGAATACGATGCCCCCACCATAACTGGCGGGAAATACACCAATCACGAATATTTTCCATCCAATTAAGATATACTTTGTTAAAATGCTCAGGAATGATTTTTATTTTCCCGCTGGTAACAGCTTCTATAGCTGGCTTGGCTAAAACCTTAGTATTCACAAACCACTGCAACGATGCCATGGGTTCCACCGCTGTGGCACATCTTTGACAATGTCCTACGGCATGTGTATATTCCTCAATTTTTACTAAATAACCTTCTTCCTTAAGGGCTTCTACCACAGCTTGACGCGCCTTTTCTCTGGATAAACCGACAAAGCGTCCGCCGTTTTCATTAATGGTAGCATCCTGATTTAAAATATTAATGAGCGGTAAATCATGTCTGGTACCCACCTCAAAATCAACCGGGTCATGGGCTGGTGTCATTTTTACAGCACCGGTACCGAAAGCTACATCCACTGCTTCATCGGCAACTACCGGGATTTCACGATCTACCAGTGGCAAAATCACTGTTTGGCCAACATAAGCAGTAAAGCGGCTATCATGGGGATTAACAGCTACGCCGCTATCACCAAGCATTGTTTCCGGACGGGTGGTAGCTACTGTTAGAAAGGCCTCCTGGCCTTTAATAGGATATTTTATATAATATAAAGCACCGTTTAGATCTTTATGGTCAACTTCTAAGTCAGACAGCACAGTGCAACAACACGGACACCAATTGGAGATACGTTTGCTACGATAGATTAAGCCGTCATCATAAAGATTTTTAAAAGTAGTGCGCACCGCTAAAGCCGGGCTTTCATTTAAGGTAAATTGCTTGCGGCTCCAGTCACAAGAAACTCCTAAACGCATATGCTGTTCGGTAATACGCTTACGGTATTTATCAGCCCACTGCCACATGCGCTCGGTAAAAGCCTCACGGCCAATTTTATAGCGATTAAGACCCTCTTTAGCCAGTTCTCTTTCCACCACCATTTGTGCAGCAATACCAGCATGATCTTCACCGGGTAACCAGAGAGTAGGATCGCCCAGCATACGGTGATAGCGCGTCATGATGTCTTCCAGCGTAGCCGTCAAAGCATGACCTAAATGCAGCTCTCCGGTAATGTTGGGCGGCGGCATTATTATGGTAAAGGGTTCTTTGTTATGATCTATTTCGGCACGGAAATAACCTTTTTCCATCCAAAAATCATAAAGGCGTTTTTCTGCGTTTTGCGATTCGTAGGCTTTAGGCATTTCTTTCAATTTATTTATCTTCCTTGTTTAATAACTTAGCTACTTCTTCAATTATGACAGTAGCAGCTTCGGTTTTACTCATGTCTTCATAAAAATGGCTGCTGCCATCTTTTTTAATAATGACAAACTGGGTATTATCAGAGCCAAATACGCGCCCGCCGCTAACATCATTGGCTACTATCATATCTAAATTTTTGTTTTTTAGTTTATCTTTAGCCTGCTTAAGTAAATCAGCAGTCTCAGCAGCAAAACCTACTTTAATACAACAGCCAGATACTTGGGAGATAATATCTTCGGTGCGTATAAGCTGTAAAGTCATATGCTCACTAGTCTTTTTTATTTTTTGCTCTTCTTGATAAACAGGCTTATAGTCGGCTACAGCTGCTGCCATAATAATAGCCGAAGCCTGTAAGCAAGCTTGCTGCACTGCTTTTTGCATTTCCAGCGCACTGTCCACCATTGTTATATCTACTTTATCATGGAGTTCAAGAGGGGGTGTGGCGGTACTAATAAGTGTTACTTTAGCTCCTCTTTGCCAAGCAGCCTGCGCTAAAGCAAAACCCATTTTGCCGCTGGAGCGATTAGATATAAAACGCACCGCATCTATAGCTTCACGAGTACCGCCAGCGGTAATAACTATAGCCTGCCCTAATAAATCTTTTTGTTCATCAATAGCGACCTGTACTGCCGCTATAATATCGGAAGCATCAGCTAGGCGGCCACGTCCTATTTTGCCGGAAGCTAACCGTCCATATGCGGGTTCGACAATCTTAAAACCATAGCTTTTTAAAGTTTTGACATTGGCTTGTGTAGCAGTATTGACATACATATTGTCATTCATGGCAGCACACACAACTTTAGGACAAGTAGCCGCCAAAGTTATTGCCGAAAGAATATCGGAAGCATCTCCGCAAGCCAAACGAGCTATAGTGGAAGCTGAAGCCGGAGCTATAAGTATAATATCGGCTTTTTGAGCTATAGTAATATGGCTTAGGCCATTTTCTTCCCACATATTGCATATAGCCTGCTGCCCGCTTAAAGCACTAAAACTGAGCACAGATACAAAACGTGTGGCTGCTTCAGTCATCACCACTTGTACGTTAGCTCCCAGTGTTCGTAAAGATACCACTAAATCTAAAGCTTTATAAGCAGCTATTGAACCAGTAACACCTAAAATAATATTTTTTCCAATCATATTCTTATCCTTAAGCTCTGTTCATAAAATATATGGCACGTAAACCCTCTAGAGTCAACGAAGGCTCTACAAAATCAATAGAATCTACAAAAGGTGCTACCAGTTCAGCATAACCGCCGGTAGCCACTACTACAGTTTTTCCTTCACCGCTTTCCTGTTTAATGCGCTTAATCATACCTTCCACCAATTCGGCATAACCATAAACAATGCCACTTTTCATAGCATCTACAGTATTTTTGCCTATAACTTTAGCCGGTGCTGCCAGTTCTACACTGGGCAAAGCTGCTGCTCTCTCGCTTAAGCCTTCAGCCGCCAGTTCTATGCCAGGCGATATAACACCACCGATATATTCGCCGGCAGCGTTTATGATATCAAAAGTGGTAGCAGTACCTAAATCTACCACTATAGCTGCTTGATTATATTTTATACGTACAGCCGCCGAATTTACTATGCGGTCAGCACCTACTTCTTTAGGATTATCCATTAAAATTTTAACACCGGTTTTGATGCCCGCCCCTACTACTAAAGGCTCAATTTTAAAATAACGCTGCAGCATTTGCACAAAAGCCGCCCGTACTTTAGGTACGCCGGCACATAGAGCACTGGCTTTGATATCTTTTATATCTATTTCCTCGGAGACTAAAAGCGACAATAATAATACAGCGTACTCATCAGCCATTTTATGACGGTTAGTTGCTATGCGCCAAGAATTTCTAAGTTTAGAACCGTCAAAAAGACCAATATTAATGCTGGTATTGCCGATATCTATAGCCAAAAACATTTTATCTATTCTCTTTCCAGTTGGCTAAAAGCCAAAGGTATATAGTTTACCATCACATCGGGAGTAATACCGCGATGCCCATTTTCCTTTACGCACAGAGCTGCCGATGCACCTTGCAGATATACTGCCAAAGCACAGGCATCAAATAAACCTAAGCCTTGAGCAGCCAAAGAGGCAATAGAACCTGCCAGTACGTCACCGCTACCACCCACCGCCAAAGCTGAATTGGCAAAAGAAGAAACATAACATTCCCCATTGGGTGCAGCGATAACGGTATTGGGGCCTTTTAATAAAATTACTTTATTCCATAAAGCAGCATATTGGCTGGCCACAGATAATTTGTTTTGATTTATATAGTCAACGTCAAGACCAGTTAGACAACTCATTTCGCCAGCATGCGGAGTAAGTGCCATCACACCGTCTAATTGATCAAAAGCATTTTCTGTCTGTGCCAGCATAGATAGCGCACCAGCATCTACTACTGTACTAATAGCTGTTTGTGACGCTTTTTGCAAAATATGCCACATAAACTGTAAAGCTTGTCGTTCCAAAGCTATGCCGCAGCCTATAGCAACAGCATTATATTTATCCAAATAACCGCTCACTAAAAATGCGGAGGCAGCTGTAAAATGACCATCTAAATCATCTGCTGGTATATGAGTAGCAAAAGGCACAGCAGCGACAGTGGATAAATATATACTTTGCGGCTGCACCAAAGTAGTAATGCCCGCGCCGCTTTTGGCCGCCCCACAAGCCGCTAGTACAGGTGCTCCCACATAACTTGCCGAGCCACCGATAATTAAAGCTTTGCCAAAACCGTTTTTACAAATCAGTGGACTGCGTGCCGGTAAAAGTTGCCAAGCTAAATCTCTATCTATAAGAGTGATTTTGATATCTTGAGCAGCCTGGGCAGGTAAACCGATATCACATACCGATACCTTGCCGCTGTAAAGCGGACCGTCATTTTGAAAAAGGCCAATTTTGACTAAGCCGCAACATAAAGTTTGATCGGCTACTACGCAATTGCCCCATATAGTACCATTATCGGCGTTTAAGCCGCTGGGTAAATCTATGGAGAGCACATGCATATCTAAACTTTGTGCATGAGCGGTGTTTAAAGACGATATAATATCGGCGTTAATGCCGCTTACAGAATGTGATAGACCATTGCCGAAAAGACCGTCAATTACTAAATAAGCCTCTTTAAGCTCATTTTTAAAACTATTTAAGTCAATTTTATCTTTAATGTAAGTAAGATTATAAAAGCCGTCTAACAGCCCGTCTACCTGCGGTAAAGGAGCTACAGCAAATATAGCAGTATATATATTGTTTTTGTGCAAACAAGTGCAGGACAATAAAGCATCGTAACCGTTTTTACCGTTGCCGCATATGACTATAGCTTTAGGGTGAGGATGGTTAAACAAAATTTCACAGGCACGCTCGCATACAGCGTCGGCCACTTTACTCATCATATAACTTTCACTGATGCCATAAGACTGCGCTATTTCTTCTGCCTTACGCATTTGCTCAATACTGGCTAATTTCATACACGCCTCCTTAATACTAATTGTATTTTTAAATTTTAGCCTTTCACATATATAGTGGTCAAGGCTAAAAGACTAAAATTCTATCTCAGTATCCTCGACAGGACAAAAAATTTCGGTATTGAGCTCGTCAGATACTTGCTTTATCTCTTGCAATATGTTTATCTCTTGCTTAGCCGAACGATGCACAGCAAAGACTGTCGGATAAAAACCCTGATAGATTTTTATAAGCTCTAATTCTTCTTTTAACTCATTAGGAGTAAGATGCAGCGTAGTACCTTTTAAAGAGTTCTCCAGAGTACATTCGGCTATCAATACATGGCAAAACAAACCGCTTTTAATAAAGTTCTGGGCAAAACCTGTGGCGGTATCACCTGTATAGTAGAAAGAATGCCCGTTTTTTTGCACTGCATAACCGATACACGGCAGTTTATGAATACTTTCAATGGGTGTTACTTGATAGCCGTCAAATTCAAAAGAAATGCCTAATTGTGCTTCAGTAGTTACTAACGTATTTTTTTTAAAAAAATCTGAATAAATATCCCCGTCAAAAAGATATTTTTTAATATCATCTAACGTAGAAAGCAAAGCTGTTACCGACATAGGCGGCAAGTGCTGCCCGTTTAAAAAGCGGTTCATAGCTATAGCTGGCATATCTTTAATATGGTCGTAATGGCTATGAGTTATAAAAATGCCGCGCAATGCTAACTGTTCATTTAAATCTAAACACGAGGCAGCCGAGCCACAATCAAATAAAAGGCGGTTATCTAGCATGAAACAAGTATGGGCAAAGCAGAGGGCCTGGGCATTATGAGTACCTAAAAAACGTATCTTCATATTTTTATTTTAGCTTAAACGGATTAAAATTTGTGTCGGTATCGTAAATATCGATGCCTTCATTCTTTTTGAGATAACCAACCGTCCAGTAAGTGACCGGCGTGGCAATAACTTCTATAAGCACTTTGGCTACCCAATGAGTAATAATCATAACCAAAGCAAAAGCCGGTGTACCGATAAAGGCAATAACGATAAACACCAGGCTATCAGCCCCCTCACCGAGTACTGTAGAGCCGATGGTACGCATCCATAAAAAGCGGCCTTTAGTAGCAATTTTCATTTTAGCCATAACAAAAGAATTTAAGAATTCGCCGCACAAATAACCAGCAAAAGCTGCCAGTAAAACACGCGGGGTCTGCCCCAAAATCTTTTCAAAAGCAGCTTGGCCATCCCAAAATGAAGCGGCCGGCATGATCATAGCTAGCCATATGAAAAAAACGAATAATAAATTGGCACCAAAAGCACTCCATATCACCCTGCGGGCAGTTTTATAGCCATAGACTTCGGTAAGAATATCGCCGAATATATAGGATATAGGAAAAACAATAAAAGCCGCCGGTAAATTAAAAGGACCGATAGCCACGATTTTAGTTGCTACAGTATTAGCCGCTAGTAAACAAGCGGTAAATAAAATACCAATAATAAGTAAACGAGATGAAATCTTCACTCATACTATCCTAAAAATAAATATGATACGAGTTCAAAGGAAAAATTATATGATTTTCAGACGGCGCAATATGATCATTAAGAGAATAACAATGATAACCATAATAACGCTGACCCACACAAAACCCAACGGGTGTTCTTGCCAGGGCACCGGCACATTCATACCCCACATACTAGCTATTACAGTAAAAGGCATCATAATAGTAGCCAGCATAGTTAGTACACGCACCACATCATTGGTGCGATCCAGTGAAATGGCTGAATAAGAAGAAAAAAGACCCTCGGCGATTTCTTTAACTTCTTCCAAAGCATCCCACACACGATCCATATGGTCAATAAGATCGCCAAAGTAGGCCGACATGTTCTTGGAGATATATTTGGAAATGCGAGCTTCCATGCCGTTTATCAAAGCACGCATGGGCCACATAGTACGTCTAAAAGATATTGTATCTCTACGTAAATAAGATACCTTTTTTAGAAGGCTCTGGTTGCTTTTTGTGCCCGCATTAAATACTTCTACTTCTACATTATCAAGATTATCCATCATTTTATCAATAATGGGCTGGCAGTAGTCTACTAAACGGTCAATGATGTTATAGAAAAGATAACCGCTGCCAAATTCAAAATGCTCGGCACGCGCTTCTTCGTCTATTTGGCATTCTCTAAACAGTTTGGTTAAAGGTTTAAGATCGCCGCTATGCAGAGTAATCAGATAATTCTCGCCTATAAAAACCGATACCTGAGAAGAAGAAAGGACTAATTCATCTTTGCGGTATTTGGGAAAATGTAAAACATAAAAAAGATAGTCTTTATAAGTATCTATTTTGGGGCGCTGACGACGTGACATAGTATCGTCAAGATCAAGCGGATGGAAAGGATAGTTCTCGGCTAAATAGTTTATCTCCTCTTCAGAAGGATTTTCAATATTTATCCAAGTTAAATTATCAGAAGTAATAACCTCCATACTGGGTTTGGGGGGAGCTTTTCTTTGCGGACGAGTATTGCGTTTACTAAAAGCTGCTATAGAAGACGATAATGCGGGTATCTTTTTATTCATATTGGACTGAGATGACAAAGGAGCTTCTTTAGCCATGCGCACTTTCCCCCTTTCAAAGCAGGCGTATTCTATGTTATTTTAACATACTTGCTCAAATAAGCCACTTTTTTATTAAAGTCAAATTTGGTAATCAAAAAACCATTAATGGATCAATAGGATTGACAGTAAAGCAACAAAAAGTATAGAATATTGCTTGCCTTACGGCACCGTAGCTCAGTGGCAGAGCAGGGGACTCATAAGCCCTTGGTCAGTAGTTCAAATCTACTCGGTGCTACCAAATGAATATTCTTTTTTAAACGTAAAAACCACTCTTTTTGGGTGGTTTTTCGTGTTTATATTACATAAGATAGCGTAAAAGCATATTTCTAGCAAAATACGTTTTCGCAATTCATATACATCCCATTATAATAAATATTGTATAATTGTGTTATGCATACACCAGCGGGGGAGAAAGAATGAAAAAATATCTAATAGTTTTATTAAGCGCAGTCATGATTATTTCATGTACAGTTGTGCTGGCAGCTTGCGGGAGTACAGATAGCAATAAACCTAATACCCCTAATACACCGCAAGAACAAACACAACAACTTACTACCCCAACTAATTTGGCAGTTAATAATGCTACGGCTTCTTGGGTAGCAGTAGCTAATGCTAATGGTTATACTGTCAGGATAGGTACAACCGAACATCAGGTAGCTTCCGGTACTACATTTGACCTTAGTTCTGTTACTTTAGCAGAAGGTACTTACCAAGTATCAGTTAAGGCTGTCGGACAGACTGTAGGTAATATCAGATATACCGATTCTGCTTATAGTTCCCCTGTTGATTATGTGGTTAAAGCTACAGTTAAAGAGGGAACTTACAGACTTACCACCGTTACTTTTGACGGCAAGACATACGATGTCACCAAAGCTGATGAAGCGCGAGACTTTTACAAAACCTTGATAATCAAAGGAGCGATTTTAGAACTGCAAGCAATATATCCCGGTTATGATTTTAATAGCATAATAGTTCTAAAATTCTTTTTTGCTGATGAACTCGATTTTACCGGCATCACCACTGCAGCACAGTTTTGGGATGCTTTTATTGAATTATTTATCAGCACAGATCAAAACACGGAAGATGGGTTAAATAATTCAATAAAAGGAATAACGACTGCTCATCTAATAATCAATAATAATATAATGACTGCTTATGACGAGCAAACAGGACTCTCTGCGCCTACTGCCTTTACATTAAACAACGGCGTGATAACACTGGCTAATCCTTCTGCGGTAGGCATGACATCTTCAACTCTTACCTACACTGATGGCGTAATTACAGAGACAGCAACCAATGCGGATTTAGGTTTTATTCTTACTCTTATTGCTACTTACGAACTAATACCAGCCGTTTAATACAAAACAGTCTCTTGTATTTAAGAGACTAAATATAATGTACAGGCTAATAAACTGAGCACCCTGTTTGTGAAACAACAAGAATTGTCATCTAATGGGTCACAAGGGATGTTTTTAAAAGAATAAGCGTACGGTTTTGTTATGCAAGGAGCTGACTTCATGAGCGTTTTGTGCCGTAATTCTATATTAAAAATGGTTAAAGAATACAACATGATTACTAATTATGTTGACTTGCACGAGCAAATACAAGCTAACGGTTTTGATTTTACTTTGCAAAGCGTAGGACGACTGCACGGAGTCGGCATTATGGGTACCGATAATAGTGAGCGCGTGCTTTCGCAAATAGACATGTTGCAATATAACACTGATAATTTTATACATTTGCCTCAAGGTGTGTATGCTGTTATCGTCAATGAAATTGTTTCTCTGCCGACCGATATAATGGCTTTAGTGCGCCCGCGCTCTTCTCTTTTGCGGTGTGGGGTTACTATCGGTGCTGCTGTATGGGACGCCGGCTACAGCGGCCGTTCGCAAATGATTTTAAACGTCCATAACCAAGACGGTATTACATTAAAAAGAAATGCACGTATCGCCCAGATGGTCTTTTTTATTATGGATGAGCCGGATTCTTTAGGGTATAAAGGTATATATCAAAACGAAAATAAATGAATTAGAGTTTTATTAAGTTTCCAACTGCGTCACATTAGCTACAGCTAATGTAATTTATCTAAAGTGGCAAGATGCTGTTATGGGCAAAATAGTAAAGATCGCTTTGATTAGGATCAAAATCAGGATATATTTCTTTAATTTGCTCTACACTCCAAGAAACTCTGAAAATTGTCTGTTTTTTTTTCCAGCATTCGGTTACTTTAGCAGTCTGCGGTACTACTTCGTGGATACCGCACAAACGCTTTTTCTTATCATAAAACATACAGTAATCTACATCAAAAGTACGATAGCTGGGTAAATATTTACCCAGCATATCATCTTGCACACCACGTGCCCACATAATAAAAAAACCGTATTGCGAATCTTCGCTCACTACACAGTATTGTTTAAAAAGTTCTTGGGGAGTAAGTCTTAGATATCTGGCGATTACAGGGAATTCCTCCGGAGTCGGTACGCAAGGCTGACGCAGACAACAAAAACCGCATCTTTGACAAGACTTCTGTCCGCTGTTAGCACCATTTCTTTTGTGCTTACGCTCTTCTTCAGCCATATATCTGCGTAAAGCTTGACGCTTAATTTCTACAGATATGTCGTTTTGTATTGCGCGTATTGGCTGGTTCATATAATACATAACAAATTCTCATTTAAATATGATTAAAATTGATTGTAGCTTATATAAGCGTATATCGTCAATGTACGGATATCGCATACTAATAATTAAAACTGGGCAGCATTTCTGCTTAATTTTAATTATTAATTAGATTAGGCCACCTCCACTTCCTATTCTGATATTAAGATTAGCAAGGTCATAACAAGCGCTCAAGTGTATGCAACCATAACCCGCTTGTCCCCTTTGATCATTTGTCCGATAAAACTATACACTCCTCCTATAATTGTTAAA
>WRFJ01000011.1 GCA_009778865.1 Chloroflexota bacterium
AAAGAAATTTAGCTTTCTGTTTTTGATAATGATGAAAAGGGCGGTTAAAATTGCCCCTTTGTTAAATACAAAAACTCTCTTGGTTCTAAGAGAGTTCAATAAGTTGTTTGGCACCCCCAGGGGAATTCGAATCCCCGTCGCTGGCGTGAAAGGCCAGTGTCCTGGGCCTCTAGACGATGGGGGCGCGTTACGGATAAATATTATAGCAAAAAAGATAAAGGCTACACAAATAGCTTGCCAAAAGAAGATTCGTTATTTTTAGAGAACAATATTATATTAAGTCTTTCATTTGCGTAGTTTGACCACAGTATTTAATGCTAAAATACTGGTATGAGGTCTAAATGAATACAGACGATATTAAAACAAAAGAGCAAAATGGCGTTGAACAAAATAACGCTGTTATATTGGCTGTCTGCTCAGAAGACGATGTGAATATTAAGTTTGATGACCAAATTGCTGATATAGAAAAATATAGATGGAATAATGCTCTTAAATGGCAGAAACGTTTGGCTTTTTTGGAAAGCAAATGGTTTGCTGTCGTAGCTATTGTTTTTGTTATTGCTGTAGTTATCGGCGTCTTTTTTATGTGGCAAAATGATGCCGCCGGTATTGAAAACTTAAAACGCTTTGGTTATTTTAGTGCTTTTCTTATCTCTACTCTTCTCAATGCCGTTATCATTTTACCGGCTGGTAACTTCTTAGTGATGGCTATGCTGGGTTCGGCTTTGGGCATGCCTTGGTTAGTGGGTATCATGGGTGGTTTGGGTGCAGGAGTAGGTGAATCTACCGGTTATTTAGCTGGCTTTTCCGGTCAGGTTTTCTTTAAGAAACCAAAACTCTATAATAGATTTGCTGGTTGGTTGCAAAAATATGGTTTTTGGTTTTTGTTTGTACTGTCAGCAGTGCCTTTTATGTTTGATTTGGCAGGGTTGGCAGCTGGTGTGCTCAAATACTCGTATAAAAAGTTTTTTATAGCTACATTCTTGGGGCGCACTATTCTCTATATGTTGGTGGCTTATGCCGGTTATTTAGGCTGGGACAGACTGCCCGGTTTTTTTAGCTAAAAAATATTTAAATTCAAAAAGCTCCACGAATGTTATTTGTGGAGCTTTTGGCATGTTACAGTACTGACTTTTTGAGATGTGTTTCTATATTAATAAAAACAACTCAATCATCATGCGACTTTTCTTTTTTTAGCAGTTTTTTACGTTTAAAGTAGCGCAATGAAAGCACGTCTAAGATATCGTTCCAAGCCGATGGCACAAATTTAATAGCTGTTACTATCAATAGAACTGCAGCAAACCAGAAACCGGCAGTGTTACCATCAATGAGATAGGCAAAAGGTATCAATATAAAAGCTACAATGGCACCCACTACCCAATTGCGCAACATTATAAAAGCAATAATTAAGATGATTAGAAAAATTATCGCTTGCCATAAATAACCTTGAGTAATTGTGTAAATGGCAAAAGCACCACCAGCAGTAGCGGCGCCTTTGCCGCCATGAAATTTAAGCCATACCGGATAATTATGCCCCAGTACCGAAGCTACTGAAGCTGCCATTGACCATACTAAACCTACATCAAATAGATAGAAAGCCAATAAATAGGCTAATATGCTTTTACTAAAATCTATAGCAAAAACCAATATGCCCCACCATGTGCCCAACAGCTTGGTGATATTAGTGGCGCCCATGTTTTTAGTGCCTATATAGCGTACATCAATCTTGAGCTTCCACTTACCGATGAGATAAGCGGTGGGCAAAGAGCCAATAAAATAAGCTAGTATGACCGCTAAAATTTCCATAGTTTTATTATAACTTAAAGATAGATATAGTTTAAAAGTAATTAATTTTCAGTGCTATTAATTTGTTATGCAATGTGTCATCTTGCGAGCTAAAACAAATAAGCTTATAATAAACAGCGGTTATTTTTAGTAGCACAACAAATTGAGGAGTACACTATTATGCTTGCCGGATACGCTTTTTTGGAAGGAAAGTACATGCCTGTGGATGAGGCCAAAGTCAATGTTATGACTCATGCCTTACAATACGGTACCGGTATATTTGAGGGTATTCGCGGTAATTGGAATGAAGAGAAAAAAGAGCTTTATTTATTCCGTATGCGTGAACACTATGAGCGCTTAATAAATGGTAGCAAACTTTTAAAAATATCTTTGCCTTATACTGTGGATGAGTTATGTAAAATGACAGTGGAATTGGTCAAACAGGGTAAATTTAAGGAAGATATATATATTCGTCCTTTGGCCTATAAATCTTCCACTGCTTTTGGTGTAAGACTGCATAATTTGCAAGATGACATCATGATTATTGCGGTGCCATGGGGTTCTTATTTTGATGCCGAGACTATCAAATGTTGTGTGTCTTCTTGGCGTCGTCCTGACAATAATGTTATTCCCCCGCAGGTCAAAGCTACCGGTGTTTATCTTAATAATGCTTTATGTAAAACCGAAGCCCAGAACAACGGCTTTGACGAAGGTATTATGCTGGCTGCCGATGGCAAAGTATCTGAAGGCAGCGGCGAGAATATTTTCATAGTGAAAAACAACAAGCTTATTACTCCCAGTGGTGCCTCCAGCATACTTTTGGGCATTACAAGAGATGCTGTTAAGCGTATTGCTAAAGAACAATTTGGCTATGATACCGAGGAAAGACTGATAGATAGATATGAGCTTTATGTGGCTGACGAAGCTTTCTTTACTGGTACTGCTGCCCATGTTACTCCTATTGGCTCTATAGATCACCGTCCGTTGGGTAATGGTGATGTAGGCCCTGTCACTCAAAAAATCAAAGATTATTATTTTGGGCTTATCAAGGGCAAGCGTAGCGAATATCCACAATGGTTAACACCTATTTATCATCCCTAGTTTGAACTGATATCTTAAGTTGCTGTGTCCTACGGCGGCTTTTTTACAGCAGCATGCGCCTTTGTTATACTAGGTGGTTGTAATATTAAGGAATTTAGATGGAATTTGAAGCCATTATAGGATTGGAAGTACACACTCAGCTCAAAACCAAGAGCAAAATGTTTTGTTCATGCAATGCCGACTATGCTGGCCATGCTCCCAATACTCACGTTTGTCCAGTGTGCTTGGCTATGCCTGGTTCGCTGCCGATAGTTAACGAACATGCCATAGAACTTGGTATGATGACTTCGCTTGCCTTAAACTGCGCTGTAGGTGGTATTAATACTTTTGACCGCAAGAATTATCACTATCCAGATAATATGAAAGGTTATCAGATAACTCAGTTTGCTCAACCCATAGGACTTAAAGGATATTTAAACATCACTACTGATGGTTATCAAAAACATATCGGCATTACCCGCGTGCATCTAGAAGAAGATGTGGCCAAACTTACCCATACTCATGATAGCAATGGCTTATCTTGTACAATAGTAGATGTCAACCGCAGCGGATTGCCGTTAATGGAGATTGTTTCCGAGCCGGATATACGTACTGCTGAAGAAGCTAGGCAATATCTTATTAAGCTTCGCTCTATTTTACGCTATCTTGACGTTTCCAATGCCGACATGGAAAAAGGTTCTTTCCGTTGTGATGCCAATATTTCGCTGCGTCCGTTAGGCCAAAAAGAATTTAACCATAAAGTAGAAGTAAAAAACATGAACTCTTTCCGTGCTGTTTTCCGTGCAGTTGAGTATGAAATAGAACGACAGCAGCAGATTTATCTAAAAGGCGGTACTATAGTTCAGGAGACACGTGGTTGGGTAGAGGAAAAAGGGGTTACTGTTTCACAGAGAAGCAAAGAAAATGCTAATGATTATCGCTATTTCCCCGAGCCTGACATTCCACCCGTCTTTATTTCTCAAGAATGGGTAGAAAAAGTAAAAAATAGCTTACCAGAATTACCAGATGCCAAAAAAGAGCGTTTTATGCAAGAGTTAGCTCTAGATGATTATACCAGTGGTCAACTTACCGCTCTTAAAGAAACTGCTGCTTATTTTGAAGAAACAGTGGCCTGTTTGTCGCATAAATGGTCTTTATTTGAGCGTAGCAAGCTAGCTGCTAACTGGATTTTAGGCGAAGTTTCGCGTATCATGAATGATGGACTTTTAAATATTGACGATTTTGCTGCTAAAGTGCCGCCTCAAAATTTAGCTTTTCTAATAGAGGCAGCTCAAAATAGTGTAATTAACAATACTACCGCTAAAACTGTTTTAAATGATATGTTTATCAGCGGCCAAAGCTCTATGATAATCATAGAACAAAAAGGCTTAAAGCAAATAAGCGATGACAATGCTATTATAGGCATAGCTTATAAAGTAATCGATGCCAACCCTAAGGCTGTTGAAGACTATAAAAGCGGCAAAGAAGAAACTATCAAATTTTTGGTTGGTCAGGTTATGCGAGAAACTAAAGGTCAAGGTAATCCGCAAAAGGCTCTGGAAATATTAAAATCTATTCTTTAAGTTTTTAAAGTGAGGATATCATGGGTGTATTTTTCGGCATAGCTCAGATAGTTATCGCTATTGCTTTAGTAGCGGTACTCATGCTACAGGTCAAAGGTGGTGGTATTGGCGGTATTTTCGGTCAGGCCGATACCGTATACCGCACTAGACGCGGCGTAGAGAAAATTTTATTTCAACTGACCATTGTCTTGGCTGTTCTTTTGTGTGTAATCTCTATCATTACCTTGCTTACTATAAGAATATAATTTTTCAAAACAATATATAAAAGCGGCAGGAGAAGCACGATGGCTATAATCACGCTTTTAACCGATTTCGGCGATCAAGACGCTTATATCGGTGCTGTTAAAGGGGTGATATACAGCCGATGCCCGCAGGCGCAGGTGGCAGATATTTCCCACCATATAGCGCCGGGGGATATACGCTCAGCCGCTTTTGTTTTAGCTAATACTGCCCCCTTTTTCCCAATCGGAAGTGTGCATATAGCAGTAGTTGATCCGAGTGTGGGTACTGCTCGTAAATTATTAGCTGTACGAACACCTTTTTATACTCTTTTAGCACCCGATAACGGTATTTTGACAATGGTACTTAAAGGGCATATAAGAGAATATCGCAGGCAAGACAGTCAAACAATAGCTATATTAGAAGATGATGTGCTGGCCGTAGAGATCAGCAACAGTCATTTATTTTGCGACAAAGTAAGCTCTACTTTTCATGCTCGCGATATTTTGGCGCCAGTAGCTGCTCAAATAGCTACGGGATTGGATATTAAGCAACTAGGTCCATCTGTAACTTCTATTTGTGCTATATCTATCTCTGTGCCGAACTGTCTTAAATACGGCGTTTGGCAAGGTGAAATCATTTACATAGATCGTTTTGGTAATTTAATAAGTAATATTGAAGAGAATATGCTACCCAAGGATGCCAAGCTGCAAGTGCAGATAAACGATCATGTCATAGATGGTTTAAACCGTACTTATGCCGATAAAGATAATCTACTAGCTTTGATAAGTAGCAGTGGTTATCTAGAGATAGCTATTAATCAAGGATCTGCATCAAAGAAATTGTCGGTAACTGTAGGGCAAAAAATCACTGTACATATACTTTAAATTTTATATTTTTCACACTTGTATGTCCCTAGACAAAATGTGCCTAGGGACATATTTTTGGCAAACGCTTTTAGTAAACTGCGATTATTGTTATAATTTAGTACTTAAATATATTTAAGGATGTAAAAATGAGCGACACCAAAATTAAAGTGGGCATTATAAATGTTACTGGTTATGCCGGTTTGGAATTGGTGCGTATATTACTTAACCATCCATACGTACAAATATGTTCGGTCACCGGACGCTCACAGGCCGGTCTACGCTTAAATGAGATATATCCGCAGATTGATTGTGATATAGTAATAGACACCCAACTTAGTAAACAAGAAGAAGTAGTTTTCTCGGCTTTACCTAACGGTGCTGGCGTAGAAATTCTTAGCGGATTGGTAGATGCTGGCGTTAAAGTAATAGATATTTCGGGTGACTTCCGCTTAAATGATGCTGTCTTATATGAACAATGGTATGGCTATAAACATAGTGCCCCTCAATATTTGTCTAAGGCTGTCTATGGTCTGCCGGAACTCAATAGGGGAAAAATCAAGGATGCTAATTTTATTGCCAACCCCGGCTGTTATCCCACGTGTGTACTTCTGGCTTTGGCTCCTGCTTTACAAAACCAACTCATTACTGGTGATATAGTGGTTGATTGTAAAAGTGGTATGTCTGGGGCTGGCCGTACTTTGGTTTTGTCTTCACATTTTTGCGAAGCCAACGAAAATGTTACTCCTTATAAAGTAGCAGCACATAGACATCAGCCAGAAATGGCTCAAGAAGCTGCCAAGCTTTTGGGGGAAGCAGTGTATTTGACTTTTGTCCCTCATGTTATTCCTATGACGCGCGGTATTTGCGCTTCATGCTACGTTCCTCTGAAAAAAGATGTTTTGACAGCTGATGCTTTGCAAATATATAGAGATTTTTATAAAGACGAACCTTTCGTGCGTGTTTTAGATATGCCGCCCTCCACTAAATATAGCTACGGTTCCAATAAAGCTTTTGTTAATGTGGCCATAGATGCAGCTAATCACAGATTAATGGCTTTTGGTGCTATAGACAATCTTGTCAAGGGTGCTGCCGGCCAAGCCATACAAAACATGAATTTAATGTGTGGATTGCCTGAAACTTTAGGTTTGGAGAATGTGCCGCTCTTTCCCTAAATTCACAAATTTTCGAGTTAAGTTTCAAAAAAGGTGATCCTCACTTCTGAGAACCACCTTAAAAAACCTCCACAATTTGAAACTTAAGCCTAAATACGCTTTTTAAATATTTTCTTCACCTTGCAGTATTTCTAAAACCTCAGCAGCTACAAAAAAAGAGCCACAGACGCAGATTAAGCCGCCTTGACCTTTTTCTTCGGCGACAAATAAAGCTTCATCCACATTGTCAGCGGCATAGATGGGTAGCCACGCTTCGTCGGCAATAATTTTAAGATCTCTTTGCAAAACTTGCATAGGTGTAGCCCGAGGATGATTGGCTTGCGTTAATACAGCACTATGGAAAAAAGCAGACAATGTTTTAAACATTTGTTGATAGTCTTTATCTTGTGATGTGCCAAACAATAAAATACGCGGATTTTTATGACCAAAACGCTCTCCTAAAGCGTTAAGTAAAGCTATAGCTGCTTCATTATTGTGTGCTCCATCAAAAACAAATAATGCATTCGCTGTTTCTTTAATAGTAAAACGTGCTTGCAATTCAGTATTGGCCAAAGAATACAAAACATCGTCATCTTTAATTTTTAAAACATAAGTACGCAAAACTGAAAGAGCCAGCAGAGCTGTTTCAGCGTTTTCTATCTGATATGGGGCAGCCATACCAATATGTGCTCCTATACTAAAAGCATCGGTTTTTAGAGCAACACGGCGATACGGGCCGTTTAAACCAAGGTCTATGAAAGAACTATCTTCACCGGCTACCAAAATAGGACTGTGTTTATCGGCAGCTATACGATATATGGTTTCTAGTGCTTCAAGATGCGCCTGTCTAGCTACAACTATCGGTCGCCCTTCTTTGATTATGCCGCCTTTTTCAGTAGCTATCTGGGTGTATGTTTCTCCTAAAATTTCAGTATGGTCCAAGCCTATTTTGGTGATGACCGATATCATAGGATTTACTACATTGGTGGAATCTAGCCGTCCTCCCAGACCGGTTTCTAAGACCCATATTTGAGCTTGTTCCTGTCTAAAATAGACAAAAGCCAGCGCTGTCATAACATCAAAAGCGGTGGGTTTTTCTTCGTCGCGCTCTATCATAGCATCAATTACAGCTTTTATACGGGCACATATCTTGATAAATTTTTCTTCAGATATATCCTGTTGGTTTATACGGAAACGTTCGCGTATACTGAAAATATGAGGACTTTGAAAAAAAGCGGTCTTGTAGCCGCTAGCCATTAGAGCATTGGCAATATATGCGCAGGTAGAACCTTTGCCTTTAGTGCCAGCTACATGCACGATTTGCTGATCTGCATGCGGGTTACCCAAAAGTTTTAAGAGGCGGGTAACGGCTTGCAGATTAAATCTTGCCTTTATTCGCTTTTCCACCTGTTCGTTATCGGCAAAAGAATATAACCAATCTATAGCTTCTTTGTAGGAGCCTTGTGCTGCTTCCACTTCATTGCTCCGCATATTGATATTTGTAATCAAATTATAACATATAAAAATATAGTGAAAAGAAGCTACGTATCCCAAAATGTCTTGTCAAAAATATTAAAGCATGACACAATACTATTACTTTAGGTGTTTAGGGAATGTACAATATGACTTTTGTTCAAAAATTACAAAAAGCCTGTCGCAAAAATAACTCACTTTTATGCGTTGGATTAGATCCAGATCCTGCTAAAATGCCGGCTGGACAGGATACGGCTTCGTTTTGTAAAGCCATTATCAAAGCTACCTCTGCTTATGTATGTGCTTATAAACCTAATCTAGCTTTTTTTGAGGCGCTGGGTGACAATGGTATAACAATACTAAAAGATGTTCTCAAAAGTATTCCTGAATATATTGTTACTATTGCTGATGCTAAGCGCGGCGATATTGGCAATACAGCTACTGCCTATGCCAAAGCTCTCTATGACGATTTAGGATTTGATTGTGTAACTTTAAGTCCTTATATGGGTTATGATAGTATAGAACCGTTTATCAAATATCATAATAAAGGCGTTTTCTTATTATGTCGTACTTCTAATTCCGGTGCTGCCGATTTTCAACAATTAAAAATACAAGATGGGCGTTTTCTATATGAAGTAGTGGCACAAAAAGCCAGTGAATGGAATACTGCTGGCAACATTGGTTTGGTGGTGGGTGCTACAGCTCCTGATGAACTGAAAATTATACGTAATATGTGTTCTGATATGATTTTGCTTGTGCCCGGCGTGGGTGCTCAGGGCGGCGATATAGAGAAAACTGTACGCATGGCTATTGATAAAAACAGCCAAGGAGTTGTTATCAATTCCTCCAGGCAGATTATTTACGCTTCAAAGGAAGAAAATTTTGCTCAAAAGGCTGCCATGGCTGCTAAAGCTTTAAGAGATGAAATAAACCAATATAGATAAACATAAAATATAGTTTTAAGTTTGTATTATCAAGGTGTTTTATTATTTTTAAAGTTTTTTGTATACGAATTACGTTTTAATTATGATGCGTTGCTGCGTTTAATTTCCTGTTTTATAGTACTTTTATTGTGGTACAATGCGCGGGCTATCTGGTCCTTATTAGCTTCTGTCCTAACATCTGTTCAAGAATTTTTAAGATAACCAAGATTGTGGTAGAAAATTAATAACACCGATGCCTATATAAATTAACAGCAAGTATTTAGGTAGTTTTCCGGCAAAAAGTGCCGGCAGAAATTTAATCAGCGGCATGCGTGCAGCTCCTGCTGCTAACCCACCTATATCTAAAGGTATAATTGGCTGAAATGCAAGAAAAACAATAGCCCAAGGGCCCCAGCGGTTAATCCACCCTTCCACTCGCTTCATACTTATCAAGTCGTTAGAGATGGCAATTTTACGTCCGGCATAACCGATGTAATAAGTACTCAGTTCACCAACAGTGCCTCCCAAAGCGGCCGCCAAAGCGGCCAATAAAGGATCCCAACTTTGAGCTACTATAATCATAAGAGGAACGGCAATGGGGACAGGTGCAATTAAAGTAAGATGAGCTACTAATGTTACAGCAAACACTATTAAATAAGCTAAAAAGGCATATTCATCTAGCGGCAAATTCAAAGCATTCATCAGCCGCTGAAACAAATATGCAAGAACTAAACTGATAATTATTATCAGAATAAAAAATCCTGCTAATTTAAGATAACGTATCCATTGTTTGCGAGTCATCCTGATGTACCTTTCAAAAACTAACCTAACAGCAATGTTAGTCTATCAAATAGTCAAGCTTTTTTGAACACTAAGTTAAGTTGATTCTGTAAAGCAGGTTGCATCGTTTTATAACATATACTGCTACCGCTTAGTGTACTGGCACAGTCTCTTCTTCAGCTTCGCGTGCTTTATTAATGAGGTATTGTGTTTCTACTGTAGTAGCGCCCATGCGCTTTAATGTGTGACGAGCAATTTCTAATACAGCTTCTACATCTGAGTAAACTATCTCTGTAACTCCGATGTCAGTCAGCATGTGTCCCATTTCTTGACTCTCAGCGGTAGCGGTGATAGTTAAACGTGGATTGATAGACAAAGCGTTGATGGCTGTTAATTCTATGTCGCTATACATTTTATGAGTAATAGCTATAGTTACTGCTTTGTCAGCGTGAGCTTGCAACAGCACTTCTCTAACCGAGCTATCGCCATATACAACGTTTTCACCGGCTTCACGCAATTCGGAAGCGATAATAGGATCGGATTCTATAATTATGTATTTAAAATTACGTTTCTTTAGAATAGAACTTATGACTGCTCCCTGGCTGCCGTGACCGCAGATGATAGCGTGGTGGTTAAGCACTTCTACTGGTAAACTGAGATCGGCTGGCTGGGTTTTTTCTGTAAAGAAGAAACGCAAAACTGGAGTTTTAGTAACAAATTTATATATAGTGCCGCTGACGCTTATAGTAAGAGGTACAATAGTCATGGTAATTATGGCTACTGCTGTAGCCAGCGACAATATATCGTCGGTTAGTATACCTTGAGATCTGCCCATGCTACCCAAAACCATAGAGAATTCACCGATTTGGGCTAAACCTAAGCCCACAAACAGAGCATTGCGTATATTATAACCAAAGCTACGCATCACTAAGTAGTTATTAGTAAATTTACCGAACATAACAACAAACATCATGATCAGAACTATGTTGATGTGTGACCATATAAATGGTATGTTGGCCATCATGCCTAGCGACACGAAGAACAGCGCACTGAACATATCTCGCAAAGACACTATACTATTCAAAGCTTGCCTGGCAAAGCGTGACTGGCCGATAATAATACCGGCCATAAAAGCACCCATAGCCATGGATACGCCTAAAAGATAGGCACCACCGGCTGATAAGAATGATATGACCATAATGGTCAGCATAAAAAGTTCGCTGCTACGCATGCGTGATACCCAAGCTAGAATGCGTGGCACTACTGTTTTGCCTAGGAAAAAGATAACGGCGATAAAAAGTACAGCTTTTAAAATGCCTAAGCCTACTCCACCAAAATCCACGCCGGAGTCGGAACCTAGCGAAGGCAAAATAATCATCATGGGAATCAGTGAAATATCATCTACAAGCAATATGCCCATAATAATACGGCCATGTGTAGTGTCTAATTCGCCTTTATCTATCAAAGATTTCATAATGACCATAGTTGATGATAAGGCAATCATGCAGCCAAAGAAGATTGAAGAAGCGCCACTCCAACCTAAAAGCTCACCCAAACCAAAGCCGATAAGAGCAGTACCGGTCATTTGAACAATGCCGCCTATGAGTACTACTTTTCCTTCTTTAAAAAGTTCGTCTAACGAGAAAGAAAGACCCAAAGCAAATAAAAGCAAAATGACGCCGATCTCACCCATTAATTCGATGATCTCAACGTCATGTACTAAGCCAAGCATATAAGGGCCGACAATAATGCCAGCAAGCATGTAACCTACAATTACAGGCAAACCCAATTTACGCACTAAAAGACCGGCAGCTAAAGCTGCGACTAAAGCAATAATTATAGGGCCGCCAAACTCAACGAGTATATCTTCCATGCTTTTCTCTTTGAGATTTGAAATTTGTATAGTTTAAATACATAAAATTAAACCATGTTTTAGTACCATTTCGCAACTGATTTTTAGCTTCAAAAGAAAAAATATAAATGTATAGTAAAAATTGGCGAAGTTAATGAAAGTTGTGGTAGAATGTACTGCATGTTTATCAAGCGGCTGTAATTGCCGCTATTTCTTTCTTAACTTGGGGCTAACAGGAGGATATATGCCTAAGATACATATAGTAGACGTAACCAATAGAGACGGTGTGCAGACCGCCAACCTTGGTTTAGCTAAACTGGAAAAAACTATGCTTAACATCATGTTAGCGCAGTTTGGTGTCTTTCAAAATGAATTTGGTTTTCCTACTACATCTCATGAAGTAGGTTATCTGAATGCTAATCTGGAATTGGCTCAAATTGGCGTTATGGGTCATACCCGTATGGAAGGTTGGATGCGTGCTCTGCCAGACGATGTGGTTAAATCTAAAGGTGCAGTACCCGGTCTTGAACACATTAATCTCTCAGCTTCTACTTCTGATCAAATGATAGATCATAAGTTTAAGGGCAAAAAAAGCAAACAGGAAATTATTGATGATGCTGTAGCTGCTGTCAAAGTAGCGCGTGATATGGGTATCAAATCGGTAGGTGTTAACTCGGAAGATGCTTCACGCACTGATAAAAAATATCTTTTGCAGTTTGCCCAAGCTGCAAAAGATAGTGGTGCTGACCGTTTGCGTTATTGTGATACCTTAGGTTATGAGAATCCTTTTTCTATATATAGAACTATACGCGAAATCGCAGAAACCGTCGGTATCCCTATAGAGTTACATTGCCATGGTGATTTAGGCATGGCTGTGGCTTGTTCACTGGCTGGTGCTCAAGGTGCTATTGACGGCGGTGTAGATACTTATATCAATACTACCGTTAATGCTATAGGCGAGCGCGCCGGTAACGCCGATTTAGTATCTGTTATTTTAGGTGCCCGCTACAGCAAGGGTTTTGCCGATAAATATGAATTGGCTGAGGGCTTGGATTTAACCAAAGCCTGGAAGTTGGCCAACTATGTTTCCAAAGCTTTCAATGTGCCTATTCCTATTAACCAAGCTGGCGTGGGTATGAACTGCTTTGCTCATGCTAGCGGTATACACGCTGATGGCGTACTTAAGGATCCATATAATTATGAATTATACGGTTATGAAGAACTGGGCCGCGGAGAGCCTGTTAACCACGAAACCGGGCGCATCATTTGCTCTGGTCAATACGGTGGCGTAGCCGGCTTTATACACATTATGAAAAATCTGGGCGTTGAATTTAATGATAAAGAAGAAGCACAAACTATTTTAAATATTGTGCGCTATGCTAATCTGTCAATTAATAAGCCAATATCAGATGAAGAGTTAATTTTTGTATGTAAATATCCGGAAATAACCAAAAATATTTTAGCTATTGAACTCTAAAATTTTTAGTAAAATATAATGATTGATTATGCCGCATTATTGTAAAATGCGGCATAATTCTATCGGAAAGTATTTTCAATCTACTACAATTATCTTTTGTCTATAGACAGAACCGTCAATAGTGACTCGCATCACGATGAATATAAAAATAGAACCCCTAGACAAAACCCGTTTGGTTATTGTCAATGGGGAACTCTTCAAGACAGGAAAAATGTTTATTTGTAGACAAATTAATGCCGTTTTAAGAGGTGGAGTATAAATACCATTCAGACCTTAGAAACGGTGTTTTGAGCGTAACGAGATTGTAGTGGTTAATGGGTTTGCAGGCTGTCAAAAAGTACTAAATTTCAATATCTCTAAGTTTTCATATAGTTGTATTTGGCGCAGAAAAACATATTGACAAATGTCTATGTTAATGAATATAATATATAGACAGTGGTCTATATGAGGTGATGGAATGGACGAAAAATACAATGAGTATGCTCAGTTGTTCAAAGTGTTATCTGACCCGAACAGGCTTATGATTGTTGATATGCTATCATGCGGAGAGCTTTGTGCTTGTGTGATTTTGGAAAAATTCAATATAACACAACCCACGCTTTCCCATCACATGAAAAGTTTAT
>WRFJ01000012.1 GCA_009778865.1 Chloroflexota bacterium
ATCTATTAGATAAGCCTCGGCCTCGTTTTTAAGATAGCCGCTAATCTTAACTGTTAGCTAGGTGCTGCAGTTTTTGATAAGCCATTTCAGCGTCTGCTGCTTTGACAATAGCACTGCCCACGCATATAATGTTTATGCCAGCTTTTCTTATCTTAGCTATATTGCTCTCTTTGACACCGCCGTCTATGGCAATAGTTGCTTGCGGGTAAAGAGTACGAAATTGCTGTATTTTCTTTAATACTCTATCTTCAAATTTAGCTCCGTAAAAACCGGGGTAGACAGTCATAAACAAAACACTATCTACGTTTTCTATATAATGATTAAGGATGCTATGCGCAGTATCAGGATTAATAGCTAAGGAAACTTTTAAATCTAAAGCTTTAGCTTCTTCAATAACTAAACTTATATTATCGGTAGATTCAGCATGGAACACCACGCCGCTAGCACCCATATCTTTAAAATCTTTAAAATAGACCTCGGGGTGATAAGTCATTAAGTGCACTTCAAAAGGGCTTAAGAAAGGGTGCTGCTTCAATATCTCTATAGAAATACTGCAAGAAGGCACAAAAGCGCCATCCATGATATCCAACTGAATAAGCGGAGCAAAAGACAGTTTTTTTTGCAGTTCTACAAATTCATGTTGATTATTTGTCAGTAATGCCGGTACAATTTTGACGTTCAAGTATCTTCCCTCTGCAAATACATGTTTTTATTTTAAATATTTTAATCTCAATGGTCAAGAATTGCTACTTTTGGCTAATACCAAGTAAAATATAAGGTAGTTTAAAGGAAAGGGATAAAAATGAGCAAAGATTTAGGCAAAATAGAAAAACCACCCATAAGTAAATACCAAGATAAACGCAAGCTCTATGCTGTGCCTTTACTTCTTTCTTCAGATAAGGCACCGCAAGAATTTAAAGATATGGCTAAAGAATATTGGCAACAAGTAGAAAAACAGCTTGAAAATTTGGAGAACTCTATTGGGTGTGTAAACCATATATATCACGAAGCTGTAAGTAATGAGACCGATGCCTTGGATTCTTTGAAAAAACTTAGCAGCGGCACTTATCCTATTATTGAAAAAGCAATTAACACAGGTGCTAAGCTAGAGGCTTTAGAAGATCGTGAGCTTATTTTGGCCACCACTGATTGGGAACGTTTTATGATGATCGGCATTGCTTCGCAAGCAGTAGCTAAAATAGCTTCCGATGCTTATGTGCAAAACACTAAAGAACGTTTTATTTATATGAGCCAAAAAATAAACGGAACTTTGATGCCCAGTCAAGCTGCTGTACTTTTCTTAAGAGAATACGAACAGTTGCATCTAGACAGCGATATTGAGGTTTTTTCAGTAGCACCGCCAGTTCTAAACGATATTAATCGCTGGCTGCGTGAACAAGCCGATAGACCATACCATGAAGTAGAACAACCCACCACACCAGATGCCAAAACAACTAAAGAAAGTCATAAAAAAAGCAATAGAAAGAACAAAGAAGCATCTTAAAAAAACGTACGCGTACAGCAACGCAAATCTCTATACAAAAAAGCACCGCAGTATACTACTTTCCTTCTGACTAATTAGTCAGAAGGAAATTTTTATTTTTTCTTTTGCAAATAGACAATAGCCATAGCATTCGGGCCAACATGTATGCCTACTACACCGCCGATGGGATACATTTGACCATAGCAGTTAAATTTTTCTTTAACCATTTTCCTAAAATTTTCACATACCGAAGTATCAGCGCCGGAATATGCAAAATATACCGGCACTTCTTCGTCCCGTTCGCCATCTTCTTCAATATGTTCCATTATAATACGTAGAGCGCTCTTAACGCCACGAGCCTTTTCCGTCATCGCCAAAGCTCCATCGCTAAAATGGATAATAGGTTTAATATTGAGCACGCCGCCCACAAAAGCTGCGCTTTTGGAAAGGCGGCCACCTTTGTGTAGATACTCTAAAGTATCTACAAAGGCCCATAAACGCACACGCAAGCGGGCTTCCATCACTTTATCATAAATTTCAGATGCACTTAAACCCCGATCCCTTAGAGTTACGGCATACTCCACTAAAATACGCTGGGAGATGACTGCCCCTAATGAGTCTATAATAAATATATCAGCATATCCGCAGTTTTCTTTAGCTACATGGGCGGCCAGCACAGTACCTGAAAGCTTACTGGAAATAGTAATGATAATAACGCTGTCTCCGTTTTTTTTGGCGTCTTCAAAAATCTGCATATACTCAGCCGGGCTGGCTTGGCTGGTAGTAGGTAAGTATTTTGAATCTTTTAAAAGTTCATAAAAGCCTATAAAACCCTCATCGTCTTCTTGATAATAGGTTGTCCCCTGAAAACTAATCTTTAAAGGAATTAAGCCGACACTCATCTCGGCAGCTTGCTTACGAGTAATGTCAGCAGCAGAATCTGTATATATTTTAATCATTGCGCAACGCCTCCTCTGAAGATTGTTCGTCCATTATTTTTATTAGACGCTGTAATATATAAGACATTTGCTGTTGTTCTTCCGGCGTAAATATCTCATATACTCTTTTCATAAGATGGTTATTAAAGTCTTTATTAAAATCACGATAATTTTCATATTTACTGGTGGAAGCTAAGCGATATTCACGTTTATCATCAGCAGAGTTTATTTTCTGTACATAGTCTTTCTCAATAAGCGAGTTTATTTTGTAGTTGGCGTTCGGTAAGGATATATTTAAATATGAAGCAAACTCACTGATAGTAGGGTTGCCTAACAAAAGTATAACCTCCACACAAAAAAGCTCTGTGGCTGAAAGGCTACCTTTGCGCGTACCTATCCTAGCGACCATACGCTTGTAAAAATTGGCCCTAAACTTCAGATATAAAGTTTCAAAATCGTGGCTAAGCATAATGTTCTTTAAAATAATTTAATTAAAATCTTTTAACTATTTCTGTTGCTTATAATTAAAACTAAAAATTGCTTTGTTGTCAATCATTTATAATAAAAAACGACACTATATTATTGAAAATAGCCGATTTACAATACCAAAATAAAATCAAATCAGCAGTAGTTCTACTTGACCCCAAACAGCCATATCCTGGCCTATAATAGCAACAACACCTAAAACACCTTTAATATTTTGAATATAATTAATAGCAGCTTGCAAATCTTCTTTAACAGATATTCTATTGCCCAAAGCAGTAGCGCAAGCATCGGCTAAAGCACCGTTTTTAGCTATAACAATAGCCACATCGGCCAGACCAAAGCTGAGAGAGTGCCCTACTTTACCAGAAGAGCAGCATATTGAAACAGGGGTATCGGCAGCCTTTATTTTTAGACCGTATTTATTAAAAGAACTATTTTCTCCGGCCCATATACCCAATACTCTATCGCGCATAGAATACATAAATACGTCACCGCCGTTTTCCACCAGTACATCGGCACTTTCTTTATGTAAACTTACAGCTACTGCTTGAGCTATGGCACCGGCTACAGCCGCCATCGGTCCCACGCCAGCTTTTTTGCCGGCTTTTAACATTTGGCGTACAATAGCAGGAGCAGCATAATCAAGAGGTAAAGGTACTAATGAAGTGGCAAAATCAGGATAGATAATAATATAGTTTTCAATATCGGTGCGTAGTTTAGTAACTAAGCTGCGGACTTTGGTACTTAAATCTCTACCAACAGAAATAAAAAGGTCTGTCTCTTTTACACGAATGATAAAAGAAGACAGGCCTTCAGAATGCGAAAATTGCCTATAACGGCGTTCTTCATACATAACTTTTAAAATTTGCGATGCATGCAGCGTGATAAACAAGCTTTAACGCATACACCGCAAGATATGCATCTATTACTGTTAAAAACAGTATTAGCCGTTTGTTTATCCAAAGTAAAAGCACCACTGGGGCAAAATCCTATACAAGCACCGCAACCAGTACAACGGTCTTCGTTGCGATATATGCCGCGGGAAATGTCTTCTACAGCTACCCCTACTTTGGCCAAATATCCCATGCCTTTATCATAATCTTCGGAGCTGCCCACCACGCCTACCACCATCGTGCCTACACCGTTTTCCATTGAAGCATGTAAAAAATTAAGTTCTAAATTGTAATCGCGAATAAGCTTGTTTACCAAAGGTTTATCGGCTTTTTCGGCCGAAAAGTGCAGGATAATTTTTCTCTCTATAGACATTTTACTATCTCCTGCTCTTTCCTAAAAATCTTCTTCCAGGGGACGTTCTTTTAAACCATGCACACTATAACCGCTGCCGGCTTGCGGTAAAGGCTCTAGCATCTCGGTAAGAGTAAAAGAAGCGTTTTGAATACTTCTACGCAGTTCATCAGCTATTTCCCTAGCACGCGACAAACTGGAAAGAGCAGCTGTTGGAATAAACCTACCGTTTAAATTTATCTTGCCGCTGCGTAAATCAGCATAAGAGACGTTGCCCAACACTTTGCCGGTATTTAAAGGATAATCTTCTGAGTAATCTATTACCGGAGCATAAATATCCTTATCTTCCACTAAAGTATATTGTAATATTTCTTCATCTAAAATCGGAATGGGTATACCAATACCTACCGACAAAGTAGTACCGTAGCCTATAATACTGGTACCGACCAAATAGCGTGATTTCATATTCTTAAGATCACCGGTTACTGCTAAAGTACCGGCGCCACTAGTAGGCACGCCGTTTTCTGTGCGAGGCGCTTCAGGATTGTGCTGGGTACCGGCCGATACTATATAACCTTGACCGCCGCCTAAGAAAATACGGGTACCGATACCTATGGTTTTATAATACGGGTCATTTAATAATGGCGAAAGGGCACCGGCCGAACAATAGTTGGCATTAGCCAGATAGGCTTTTAAAATACCCATATAAGTATAAATGGTTTCACCGGATTTATTTACAGCCACATTGTAGTTTTGATAACCATTGCGAAAATTACATAATACAGCCTGATTTAAATCTTTAATATTAATAAGTGCTTGCAGTTCTTTACGCGGATAACAGTCAGTACCATAAGCATGAGATACTAAAGCTATATCTTTGCCGGACACTAAATCTTCAATAACATGTCCGCCACCATAGTCAAAATCACCTGGGTGACGTCTATTGCGCGGGTCATCAAGCGGTAAAGCACCAGCACCAATCATCAGATCAACAGCAGCAAAACCGGCATAAGCCTGTACGCCGTTTAAGGTAATTGTACCACCGCCAAATTTAATCTTTGGTTTAGGCTGGCCAGTATTTATATAGGCTCCAGAAGAGCACATGGGACCAAAAGTACCGGTAGTAACTACATCTACGGTTTTGGCTGTATTTTTCAGACCATGTTCTTTAGTATAAGGAATAATCTCCTCGGCCGTCATGACGACAGCTTTGCCCTCTTTAATTTTGGCATTAATCTCGGCTATCGTCTTACACATTAGCACTTCTCTCTTTAATCTTATGTGAATTATATTTTATTGTAACAAAAAGATTTATAAAAACATAGCGATAGATTTTTAAATTTATGTTAAAATTTAAAAAATATGAATGAAAGACAGCAAAATACCATTGAATTAACCCACCCGCTAGAGCCATTATACGATAAAAATTCACACGTGCTTATTTTAGGATCTTTCCCCTCGCCAGCCAGCAGAAAAGCACTCTTTTATTATGGACATCCACAAAACCGTTTTTGGAAAGTGCTGTCATCTGTGTTAAATCAGGAATTGCCGCCAAATAATCAAGAAAAGAAAGCTATGTGCTTAAAATATGGCGTAGCTATATGGGATGTACTGCAAAGCTGCAAGATCAAAGGTGCTGCCGATAGTTCTATACGCAAGGCCATACCTAATAATTTAAGCTTCATATTTAAAACAGCACCAATTAAAGCTGTATTTACTATCGGCAGCACTGCTAATATTCTATATAATAAATTTCTGAAAGATAAATTAGGCATGCAAGCTATAGCCTTACCGTCTACCAGTTCGGCTAACAATCGTTACAATATGCAAGATTTAATAAAAGCCTACCAGCAAATATTGCTATATATAAAATAATTTAGAAATCTAAAAGTAATGGCAGGTCTTTAGCTAAATCGTCGGTACGCGCTTTTTCTTCGCGGCGACTCTTTTCACGCTCGTCCATACGCATCTGCAGTTCAGTACCTTTTTCGTAGTAACTGTGCACAATAGACAGGTCGTTATCCACGAATAATAAAGACATATCTACTACATTGCCTTGGGTACGATTGTATTCAGATATTATCACATTAGCATTGGGACAGGCGTTTTTAAGACTTTGGCTAACATCTTTAAGCATGTCTTCATCAATTTTTTTGGCTTCCACATTGCATATCATGTACACCAAAGGAGTCTCTTTAAGATTTAAGTGGCAAGTAGGCTGGCCGATAGCTGCCTCCATAGCATGGATAGCACTTTGTATACGAGCACTTCTTTTGTTAAAAGAGCCGCCCCCATTATTAAGCTCGGCTATGCCACGTGCCAATACACAAAAACCTTTAAGATTGTAAAGCAGCTCTCCTACTCCCAGCGCCAGATTAGCAGCGTATTTCTTGCTCTCACCGCTCAATAAGAAATTAGTGAAATAACCTACATATTGACGATTTATAGCATTCATATTTTCGTTTAAAGAATCGCTCTGACGCATAAAAAGAGCGTTATCGGCTACGAAGACGGCTTCACAGGCATCATACAAAGTATTCAGAGCAATAGCCGTATTATGGGATGAGCGTTCTTCTACGGCTTCTTCATGAGAAAAAGGTAATACCGTAAAAGCATAGATAGGTTTTCTGAAGTTTTCCCGTAAAAGATTGGCAATTATGGGAGTAGCACCGCTACCCATGCCACCGGCCGTGCCGCAAATCAGTAAAAAAGCATCGGCTGCTGCTACTGAACTATTAGTACGAATAGCCGATAATAAATTTTGACCTTCGGCCACCATAAGTTCAGCTCCCACAGCTGCTTCTTTGGCAGTACCATGGCCTCCGGTGCGTTCAAGGCCTACCACTACACGATGAACAGCATCTTTTTTAATATCTTTTAAGACCAATAAGTCGGCCATATCACTGTTAACAGCGATGGCATCTACAAGAAAAGAGGCATCATGGTTTCTCTTGGCTACTTTATTCATGCGCACAAATTCATCAGCGATACGTCCGCCGCACTGCCCTACGCCAATAATAAATAGTCTCATAACAGAAGCTGCTCCTTACGAAAAATCTTTTTTATACTTATAAGCTTACAAGCCACGAGCAGCTTTGTCAATAAACAGATGTTGAAACATACCTTCTTTATGATACATAATTAGAGCATGAAATTAATAGATACACATGCCCATTTGGATTTTGAACACTACCATGAAGATCGTGCTAAAATATGCGCACGAGCCAGTTCTGAACTGCAAGCGGTAATTAACGTTGGCACATCAGCAGCTTCCTGTAAGGCTTGTTTAGACTTATCTTATAAGTATGCTAACTTTTATGCTACTGTCGGACTGCATCCTAACGACGCTTTAAGTTTTAATGATAAAGACTGGGCAAAAATAGAAGCAATAGCTACTGATCCGCGTGTAGTAGCTATTGGTGAAACAGGCCTTGATCTATATCGCGATGTGCCACTAATACCACAAAAAAAATTGCTGGAAAAGCACCTCGAACTGGCTAATAAAGTAGAAAAGCCGGTAATATTGCACTGCCGAGAGGCTACTCAAGAATTATTGGATTTTATAAATCAGTGGAGTCAAACTAAACCCATGCCGCTATGTCTTTTGCATTGCTTTAGCCAAAGTGAACAGGTCATGCAAAGATATGTCTCAATAGGGTTTTATATTGCTGTTGGCGGAGCTATAACTTACAAAAACAGTCAGAAATTATATCCCATGCTTAAAAATATACCATCTTATCGTCTGATGCTAGAAACAGATGCGCCTTTTCTGCCGCCGCAAAGTCATAGAGGCGAGCGCAATGAGCCTTCATATATTATAGAAACAGCACAAAAAGTAGCAGAAATACGAGAGGTAAGTTTAAGCGAACTGACTGAACATACTACACAAAACGCCATACATTTTTTTAACTTGCCAAATTTAAAAAACAAAGAACCGCAAGAAGATCTTGCGTTTTAGGAGAAAAAAATGGGTATTTCAATAGATTGGTTAATGATGATATCTGCAATCTGTATAATATCAGGTATTATTATATCTTTAACTCAAAATGAACGAACTAAAAAAGAGCTTGACATCTTAAAGCAACAATATCAACATGATATAACAATGCTGAAAGACGACTACAACAATAAAATTGTCTTATTGGAACAAAAATTTCAAAAATATATAGACACGCAAAATAAATAATCAAATCGGCATTAAGATGCCGATATAATTTTAAAAAGTACCGTTAGAAAGGCATTCTTTGTGAAAAAATGGGCAACGTATACACTGGGGACGTTGTGATGCACATATATCACGTCCGAAGTAGATCATCAGATGATTAATATTGCCCCAGTCTTCTTTAGGAAAAGCCGTACAGATATCTTTTTCCACTTTATCAGAGTCGGTATTAACAGTAAAGCCCAAGCGGCGTGATATACGCCCCACGTGGGTGTCTACGGCAATACCATCTACTATATGAAAACCGTCGGTCAATACAATATTAGCTGTTTTGCGTGCTACTCCTCTTAATTTTAAGAGATCGGCCATATTATCAGGCACCTGTCCTCCGAAATCATGAGTAATAATTTGGGCAGTGGCAATAATATTTTTAGCTTTATTATTATAAAAACCCGTTGAGTAGATAATAGCGATCACATCATCTATATCGGCTTCCGCTAGATCTCCAGGCAAAGGATAGTATTTAAAAAGAGTAGGCGTTACTTGGTTTACTTTAGCATCGGTACACTGAGCTGAAAGAATAGTAGCCACCAACACTTGCCAAGAATTGCTAAAATGTAAACTGGGACGGGCATCAGGATACATTTGTTTAAGAGTATTATATACAGTTACAGCTTTAGTAATCATAAACTTATTATACTATAAGACGCTAGCGTCTTAATAGTAATAATGTTATAATATAACGTTTAAAACAAGAAAAATTTACTTTTATAAATAAAAGGTGTTATATGACTAAACAGGCAAAAGCTATTATGGTGCAAGGCACTTCTTCTAACGTTGGTAAAAGTATATTGGTAGCTGCTCTATGCCGCATATTCAAACAAGATGGTTATAGCGTAGCTCCTTATAAATCACAAAATATGGCCCTAAATGCTTTTGTTACTAAAGAAGGCGGTGAAATGGGACGTGCTCAAGTTGTGCAAGCTGAAGCCGCCGGCATAGATCCCAGTGTGCACATGAACCCCATTTTGCTAAAACCTGAAGCTGATGCACGTTCACAAGTAGTGGTACTTGGTAAAGTGCAAACCACCGTTAAAGCTAAAGAATACTATAAATTGACCGATGACTTGTTAAAAATTGCCATGGATAGTTTAGTTAAGCTACGCAACGAATATGATGTTGTAGTTATAGAAGGTGCCGGCAGTCCGGCTGAAATAAATCTAAGTAAACATGAGATAGCTAATATGCGCATCGCCAGAGAAGCTGCCGCCCCAGTACTTTTAGTAGGAGATATAGATAGAGGCGGTGTATATGCTTCTTGTTACGGCACAGTGCAACTTTTGTCTAAAGAAGACCGCAAATATATTAAAGGTTATGTGATAAATAAACTGCGCGGAGACGGCTCGCTTTTAGCACCGGCCAATAAAATATTGGAAAAGAAAACCCATATTCCCATAATAGGCGTGGTGCCCTATTTTAAAAATATTACTATTGCGCAGGAAGACAGTGTGTATTTAGATAATCCGCAGGAAGAAAGCGCCAAATGCGATTTGGATGTAGTTATTGTGCGCTTACCCCATATATCCAATTATGATGATTTTGACCCTATAAAAGCTTTTGGTGGCGCCCTACGCTATGTACAAAAAGTTTCTGAACTGGGCAACCCGCATATTATTATACTACCAGGCAGCAAAAACACTTTTGCTGATCTTAAGTGGCTTAAAGACAACGGTCTTTTTAATGTTATCCAAATTAAAAACTCTCAAGGTACTGTCATTATAGGTATCTGCGGCGGTTATCAAATAATGGGTAAAACTCTTTCCGACCCGCTAGGTATAGAAAAAGACCCTGAAGATCAAACCAATTGGACACAGGAAGACAGCGGGCTGGGCATATTAGACTCTCATACTATCTTTGCAGATGAAAAACGCACATGCCAAACCACTGCTCAGACTATACAAAATCGCAGTATCTTGGACAATATGGCCGGCATTAAACTTAGCGGCTATGAAATACATATGGGTCGCACTACAGTAGAAGGTTCCTGCGCTTTTAATCTTTGCACACAGGGAGGCAAGGCTTGTGTCGTACATGATGGGGCACTAAACAAAGAAGGAAATGCCTTCGGCACTTATTTACATGGTATTTTTGATAGCTCGGAGTTTACATCAATTTTATTAAACAATGTACGAAAATATTATGGCCTACCCCAACGCTACGATATGACCGGCGTTAACAAAAATGCCGAATACAACAAACTGGCAGATATTGTGCGTCAAAATGTGGATATGGCTAAAATTTATGAGATTTTAAATAAAGGCCTGTAATCTTTAACGCCACAAAATCTCTGCCACACAAATCCCATAGCTAATGATATAAAAACGCAAGTTTAAATTCGCAGTTTTATTATAAAAATTTATAAAATAACTTTTAAATATAATCTTCCAAATAAGTCCAAAATGAAATAAGTTTATCGATCTCTACCAAGTTGCTCATGGCTTTATTAGTAATTTTAATACCTTCTTCAGTAGCCGCTGCTAAAGGGTTTAAGCCACCGGCCAGCACTATACCTACTTTGTTAACCCCTACTGGTATTTCACATACCGATTTACCGGGCTCACCCAAGGTCAGTACATTACCTATGCCAATTTCTTTAAGTTTATCTACCACTTTTTTTACTTTAGACAAACACACTGCCGGTATTTGGCGAAAATTGGCTAGAACTTTACCATCACCGACTTCAGCAGTAGCGCGCACTGTAGTCATGCCGCTATTTATAAAAATCTCTGAAGGATCTAGCGAGCAGCCATTGTAGTTTATAATCTCGGTAAAGCGCCAAGGCTGTCCACCTCTGTATTGCAATATACCCCCAAAAATAGACTCCACTGGTACGCCGGCTCGTATTAAAGCAGCATTGACTACAATAGCGCAAACTGTAGCTATACCAACCATACCTTTAGGTACCGGCACACCGGAAATAGACTCTTTTTCTAAAGCTATAAACATTTTATCAGAAAGACAAAGGCCAGCTTTAAAGGCACTACGCATAGCCAACATAACTCTAGGCATATCTTCAGCAGCACAGAAAGATATATTTACCGGAATTTTACCGGATAATCTAAATACGTCGAAAGAGGATATATAAGCTATGCGCTCAATGTTATCTATGGCAAAACCCACTTTATCACTGACCATAGCATTAGAAAGCTCTTCAATACCATGTTTAGTAATAATACGACCATCACGACGGGAAATTTTAGCGGTCAAACCACGTCCGTCAAGTAAGCTTAAATGATAGCGCACCGCCCGTTCTGAAAGTACAATAGCATGCTCTTCTTTTAACTTACGGGCAATAATATTGGAGCCTACCGGACCATTGCCTTCACTTAAGATTTTAAGTATGGCATTCTGTTCGCGCTCTACTTCGCGTCCACGCCCTTTTATAGCCATAAAACACCTCTTATAGAAGTTTAAATAGCAAAAATTACCTTGGGTGATAAAAACATTAAGTATTTAAAATTTAATACTACAACTTCTCTTAATAATATAATAAATTGCCGTTAATGTACAAGGCGATTTAGCTGTATTTACCGTATTTTTTAACTAAATATGCCATTTATATGGTTGAAAATATAACTACATAAAGATAAGTTTTTTTGTTAGAATAAATCTATGAGTATCTATTATCAACACGACGGTAAAAAAGAAAAAGTATCGGACACTCTACACATACGCATGATGACTCAAGATGAAGCTAGACCTTTGGTAGAAGCTTTCTTGGATAAGTGCTTTATGGCTAGAATACGCGTATGCTACATCGTACATGGCAAAACCGGCACTGTACTACGCAAAATGGTGCACGCAATGCTGCAAGATCATTCACTGGTAGATTCTTTTCGTAGTGGACAAAATAATGAAGGTGAAATGGGTGTAACGGCGGTTTATCTTACTTATAGATAATACTAAATTCATTTATAACTCATGCAATGTTTTAGAATTGAAAAGGTATGCATCTTTAGTTTATAATTGAGCCTGCATGTTTTATGGTGGGTGTGGCCTAGCGGTTAGGGCGTCAGGTTGTGGCCCTGAAGGTCGTGGGTTCAAGTCCCATCACCCACCCCATTG
>WRFJ01000013.1 GCA_009778865.1 Chloroflexota bacterium
AACCTACAAGACCTAAAAATACTAAAATAACCAGCCAAATATAAAGAATCTTGCCGGCAGATTTAGGTGTTTTACCGCCTAATTTGCCGGTTTGGCCGTTTATTAAGAACTCATATTTTTCGTTTTTATAGGTAAAATGCGACATCCATAACGGTACTAATACGTTTTTATAAGTAATATCAGTTAAGCGTATACTAAACTTAAGTTTACGCACTAAATCAGCATTATATTGCACTTTAACAGCTTTAGGCAGCGACTCCTGTAAGCTGTTTTTAATAACCGTCTGGCACTTTTCAAAACCTTCCTTTAAACCGACAGAATAACGCTCAGCGGCAAAGCCTGAAAGAAAATGGGGTTTGTAGGACTTAGCTTGACTAAAATCATAAGGCTCTACAGATTTTAAGGCAGCGGTTTTATGACGCTTAGAACCTTTAATAATAGTTTCCGGAAAAGTTTTGCGATAAGTGCCATTGCGTTTAGTCCAATGCACATAAGAAATTTTGCCTATACGATAAATCTTGCCGGTTTCAACGGTAAATTCGCAAATAGCTTTGGTAAAAAAAGCCCAGTACGGTAAATAAATGCCCGCCAAAGGATGTATCTTAGCATTTTTCTTAAGTGAGTTAGGCACAAGAAATTGCTTATTGATCCATTTTTTAAAGATTTTTTCAGCCAAGTTAGTGGGTATTTCAAAAGGTATAACACCTCCAGGGGCTAAAGCACCGGCGGTATTTTCCAATACAACCTGAGATGAATAGCAAAACAGGCACGTGCCGGATGTCTGTAAAGCACATCATATATAGATTGGGCACCGCATGATTGGCACACAAGTGATATTTTATCGACGCCCCACTGAAAACTTTGGGTATGTTCAGCATCAAAATAATCCTGCTCTAATACCTTGTCATCTGCAGAAAGGATAATGCCGCCTTCCCAACCACAATAATCGCAACACAAAAGACCAGAAGACGGATTAAAGCGTATGCTGGCAGCACATTGTGGACAGGAGGCATTAGTTTCTTTACTGGTGGCGTGGCGCTCTATTTCATATTCATCAAAATCTTCTTGATTCATAAGCTTCTTCTACTATTGTTTTAAAAATATAAAACAGCACCGTTAGGTAAAATAATCAAATCAGATAAAGCATGTGCCGGAGCCTGAGTATATACCGGAGTACTGTAGTAATTAGAACTGCTGCTATCATCATTCAATACTACTGCCGTACCGATACCGCCAGCCACTACCAATATGCTGCCGACCACCACAGCTATCTTAAGAGCAGATGCTGGAGCTTTGCCACCTACTTTGCCGGTCTGGCCATTTACTAAAAATTCGTATTTTTTATCTTGATACTCGTAATGTGACATCCAAAGCGGCAGCAAAACATACTTATAGGTAATATCTGAAAGCAAAGTGTCAAAACGTAATGACCGCACATGGCTGGCATTGTGACGACGTTTTATCTCGCGAGTAATAATTTCAGTCAATCTTTTATTAATAATGCCTTTAGCCAAATTAAAACTATCACTCAAACCTATAGAGTAACGTTCGGAGATAAAACCGGAAATAAACTGTGGTTTATAAGGTTTGACAGCTTTAAAATCAAACGGTTCTACTGTCTGTAGCACTGATGAATCATGTCGTTTAGAAGCATTTACTAAAATATCGTCAAAAAAATTACGATAGGTGCCGTTTACATTAAACCAACGTATATGAGTCTGTGTGCTTCTGCCGACACCAGTGGTGTAAGTCTGACCGGCCTGAGCCGTATAGGTAGCCTTAGCAATAGCATCAAAAGTCCAAAATGGTATATAGATACCTAAAAGCCCTTGGGCGCTGGCGTTCTTTTTTAAAGAACTGGGGACAAAAAACTTGCCATTGATCCACTTGTGAAATAAAGCTATAGCTTTATCACTGCTAACAGCAAACGGAATAACGCCACCGGGAGCTATTGAGCTAGCAGTAATTTCCTGAGTTACCTGTGAAGAATTGCAGAAGGGGCACAAATCGGAAACTTGCAAAGCATCATATATTGATTGAGCACCACAGGATCGGCAGATAATAGATTTTTTTTCAGCCCCCCACTGAAAGTTACCGGTATGTTCAGCATTGCGCAGGTCCTGCTCCAGCACTTTTTCGTCAATACCTATAGCTATTTCGCCTTCCCAGTCACAATAAGAGCAAGACAACTTACCACTGGCCGGATCAAAATATACATTGCCAGCACACTGCGGACAGGAGGCATCAGTCTCTTTTTTAGTGCATTCCTGTGCTATGTCGTAATCATCATTATATTGGTAAGTCATTAAAAAGTACCTCTTTCATAGCAAAAAAGCGCTACACCAGGGTAGCGCCTTTTTGCTTAAATTTTTTACTTTTCAGTATTAGGTTTGTCTTTTTTAACTATATCGTTTTCATTAAAGACATCGCCACATTCCGGACAGAACTTGGGAGGCTTAGCAGGATCTTTGGGTTCCCAACCGCATTTATCGCATTGGTAAACAGGGGCTGCTTCGGGTTTGGGCTTGCCGCACTCGGCGCAGAATTTTCCTTTGCTGATCTGGCCGCATTCACAAGACCAGCCAACCATATCTTCGCGTTTTTTACCGCATTCCGGACAGAACTTGGCTATATTATGAGCATGACCGCAAGTACAAGTCCAGCCACCGACCACAGCAGCGGCGCCTGCAGGGGCATTGGGATTAGTATACGAAGTTGCTTCATAGCTTTGTCCGCCTTGTTGGTTAGCAACATTAAAAAGACTGGCGGCATTCATACCACCGGCTTGATTAGCCAAATTTAAACCAGCAAAGCCAAAGATGGGGCCGGCATTTTGGTTGTTGGCTGCTCCTTCCATAGCATTAGCCTGAGCTTCAGCCAAACGTGCACCGGCCATATTGGGATTACGCAAAACAGCTGCTTTTTGCAAATCTTTAATAATAGCTTCATCCTCTTCGGAAGCTTTTACACTATTTACACCAAGAGCAGCAATAGCAATGCCGCGTTTTTCACCCCACTTTTGTGAAAGCTCCTCATTTAAAGCTTCGGACAATTCTTGAGTATGCGCCGGAATGGCACTATAACGCACGCCCATGGCCGATATCTTGGCAAAAGCCGGCTGTAAAGCAGTTAAAAGCTCAGCACGCAACTGACTATCCAAAGTTTCTCTTTTATACATATCAGTAACATTACCGGCCACATTAGTATAGAAAATAATGGGGTCAACGATTTTATAAGAATATTCACCATGACAACGTATGGCAATATCAATATCCAAACCAATATTTCTATCTACTACTCTAAAAGGCACAGCGTTAGGCGTGCCGTATTTGTTGCCGATGATTTATTTAATATTAAAATAATAAACTCTTTGGTCTTTACCGGTATTGCCACCCATACCAAAACGACGCTGGAAAGTCTTAAACGAATCAACAATGCCTTTACCTAGGCCGCCGTAAAAAATTGATGGCTCGCTGCTTTTGCTATAAATAAATTCACCAGGCTCAGCGCATAATTCTACCACCGCACCCTGTTCCACAATAATCATGCACTGTCCGTTGTTAACGACTACTGATGAACCATTGGAAATAATGTTATCAGTGCCTTGGTTGGAATTTTTCTTACTGGTAATGCGTTTCTGGCCTTTGACCATCAGTACATCTTTGGGAATAGAGTCGCAATATATAAACTCTTTCCATTGGTCAGATATTGTAGTGCCTACTGCTTCATTAAAAGCTTTTAATAAACCCATATAGATCCTCCAAAATACATAATAAAAGGCGTACCCGTCAAAAATTATTACACCATTAAACTAATCTTATTATTCTCTAGTATCTGCATTTTGTCAATTACCAAGGGGGTAGTAATAATTATGGAGCTATATATTGCAAGAAAACTAAATTATCAAGTTTGGCTCATTTTTATTACCATACTGTACTCCTGCACTTATATTTATTACATTACAAAATTAGGAAGTAAAGTCTCACTTGGAATTATGGCTAAAACTCATTAAATGCATTAATATTAATTTAGATATTTATATATTATTTGAAGGGAATTAACTACATGACAATGAGAGATCCAGAGAAAACCATCGGTGGTATTATAGATAAAGAAGCCACATCTTTTATAGGTTCTATAGACCAAGAAGGCTTCCCTAACACTAAGGCTATGATGCGTCCGCGCTACAGAAACGGCATTAAGGAAATATATTTTAGCACCAATACTTCCTCTAAACGTGTGGCCCAATACCGCCAAAATGTCAAAGCCTGCACTTATTTTTGTGATCGAAGATTTTTTCGCGGTGTCATGCTGATAGGTACAATGGAAGTATTAGAAGACACTAAAAGCAAAGAACTTATATGGCAAGACGGTGATACTACCTATTATCCGTTGGGTGTGACCGACCCCGACTATTGCGTACTAAAATTTACCACCATCAAAGGACGCTATTACAGCAACTTTAAATCGGAAGATTTTATCATATAAAAGCTTTATCTTACCACTTAAAACTATAAACAGCCGCTAATTTTAAAGGTTAGTTTTATTATGGCGGAGGGAGGAATTATGCTTCTTTTTTGGAAAACAAGCATCCGCAATAATACTGGGCATACAATGATAAAGGTTTGGTAATGGTGCGGCTTTGACTATAGTAACGCCGCAAATCTTCATATATAAAATTTACGCACTCTTCTAAAGCTATTTTGCGGCCAATTTCTTTTAAGAGTTCATGTTTTTGATGCGGTGAAATTAAAAGTGAGGTGGAAAAAGATGTAAAACCATTTTCTCTGGCATATACGGCGCTTTGCTTTAAGCGATTATAAAAGCAAAAAGCGCATCTATCAGTTGCCTCTTCTTGCCCTCTTAAGAAACTTTCAAAATCCATATTTTGGCTGTCTACCAAATCTATACCATCAATATTGGCATATTTCTGCATAGCCTCTTTGCGGGCTAAGTATTCTTGCGATGGGCCGATATTAGGATTATGCCAATAAGCAGTTACTGCATATTTTTGGTTAAAATGCTTTAAAGTATAAGCAGCACAATGGCAACAGCATACATGCACCAGCAATTTTTCCATAACGATACTCCTAAAACAACGCCTGCTGGTTGCCTTTATTAAAAGATATGCCTAAATGTTCATAGGCTTTAGGAGTAGCTATGCGTCCGCGCGGAGTGCGCTGCAGAAAACCTTTTTGTAAAAGATAAGGTTCGTAGACATCCATTACCGTATCGGTATCTTCGCTAAGTGACGCTGCAATGGTCTCAACACCCACTGGCCCACCACCAAAATTATTGATAATAATGGCAAGGACCTTGCGATCAGCACTATCCAATCCACTGCCATCTACTTCCAGTCTTTTTAAAGCTTCTTTAGATACTTCGGGAGTGATATTACCATCTCCCATGACTTGTGCATAATCGCGCACTCTTTTAAGAAGACGGTTGGCAATGCGCGGCGTACCACGAGAACGGACGGCTATTTCTTTAAGACCCTGGTCAGTAGAGGCCACCTTTAAAATACTAGCTGAACGGCGTACAATCTTTTCCATATCCTCTTCTTCGTAAAAGTCCAGTCTGTACAGTGAGCCAAAACGATCACGTAAAGGAGCAGAAAGCATGGCATGGCGCGTAGTGGCACCAATAAGAGTAAAAGGTGGTAACTTCAAGCGCACATTGCGCGCTCCCGGGCCCTTACCTATAACAATATCTATAGCATAGTCTTCCATGGCCGAATACAGAACTTCTTCTACCACTCTGGAGAGTCGGTGAATCTCATCTATAAACAATATGTCGCCTTTTTTAAGATTGGTAAGAATAGCTGCAAGATCACCTGCCCGTTCAATAGCCGGACCGGCGGTGACTTTGATTGTAACACCCATCTCAGCAGCAATAATACTGGCTAAAGTGGTCTTGCCTAAACCAGGAGGACCGCATAAAAGAATATGATCTAAAGCTTCTCCTCTTGAACTGGCAGCAGTAATAGCAATATTTAAGTTGTCTTTAAGCTTCTGCTGGCCCACAAAATCGCTCAGTTTTTTAGGGCGCAGACTTAAATCCAATTTTTGGTCTTCACTGCCGGCAGACGGTGATATAAGTCTTTCTTCTTCGGAATTAGAAATTAGACTATCCCTTTCTCTAGCTTTATGTTCTAGATTATAGCACACATATTCTGTTTTTCTATCTTTTGTCTCCAAAATGTCACATTTTACCGCTATAGTTATACTTGTCTAAATATCTACTACAAATAGCTATCCCATAGCTATAATGACATCCTTAAAAATAGTCATAAAAAGGCAATTTTAGCTTTAAAACCCTAGCGGCAATATAATGGTGCCCAGTACGATCAGTAGTAAGCCCAATAAAGCTAGCAGTGTAAGTTTTTCTTTAAAGGCCCAATAAGCAAAAACTACCGTAATGACTATACTAAGTTTGTCTATGGGTACTACGATACTGGCTTCACCCTGCTGCAAAGCAGCAAAGAAAAACAGCCATGAGGCACCGGTAGCTAAGCCACTAAGCAAAATAAACCACCAATTTTTGCAACTCATTGTTTTAATAGTGCCTTGCCTTCTCAAAGAAAAAACAAAAACCCAAGACATAACCAGCACCACTACTACTCGAATAGCTGTGCCCAGATTGCTCTCTACCCCTTCTATGCCAATTTTACTAAAAATGGCTGTAAGACTGGCAAAAACAGCAGCTAAAATAGCGTAAAAAAACCAAGAACGCTCTTTATTGGCTGCTTTTTGTGTTGCAACTGTATTTTTTTGCCAAAAACCAGCCATCATAAAAGTGCCAGCTAAAATAGCTACCATAGAGACTATCTTGCCTACTGTCCAAACTTCGGCCAAAAATATAAGGGCTAAAAGCATAGTCAGCACAGTACTGGATTTATCTACTGACACCACTTTATTAATACTACCTATTTGTAAAGCTTTAAAATAACACAGCCATGAGGCACCGGTAGCAAGACCGGATATGATTAGAAAAAACCAGCTTTGGGTGCTGATATTACCGATATCATTTTGCGAGCCGACAATAAATACCACAGCTATGGCAAAAATAAGCACTACGACAGTACGTAAAGCAGTAGCTAAGTAGCTATCTACTTTTTGCAGACCTATCTTAGCAAAAATAGATGTCACACCGGCAAACACAGCTGATAGAAAAGCAAATAAAACCCACATATCATAAATAATTACGGGAATTCATATTATAAATTTCCTCAATAAATTAAAATAAAACTTACGGGCGCATATTAACAAACTGCAAAGGCACAATAAACTCTTCTGCTTTAAGAGCAGCAATTACTGCCTGCAAATCATCGATCTTTTTGCCGGAAACGCGTACTTGGTCATCCATAATCTGAGCTTCTACTTTAAGATTAAGCCCTTTAATAAATTTGACTACCTTTTTACACTCTTCCTTCTCTATGCCCTCAACTAGAGTAATATCAGTTACAACATGCCCTTTTTCAGTCGGCAAGACTTTGCCATACTGCAAAACACGGGGGTCTACATTGCGTTTGCGCATATTTAAAGCCAGCGAATCTTTAATAGCGTTCATATGCATATCGTCGGCAGTAAAGATGTGTATCTTTTTTTCTTTTTTATTAAAATTCATCTCAGTAATCACATTACGAAAATCATAACGTGTGGATATTTCGCGCTGGGTATTGTTAATAGCATTATCCAATTCTTGCAAATTTAATTCATTTACTACATCAAATGACGGCATTTTAGCCTCCGTTAATCTATTTTCATTATTTCGAAAAAGGCTTCACGCGGTACTTCCACGCGACCTATCTGCTTCATTTTCTTTTTGCCTTCTTTTTGTTTTTCCAAAAGCTTGCGTTTACGAGTGATATCACCGCCGTAGCACTTGGCAATAACATCTTTGCGCTTAGCAGAAATATCGGCACGGGCGACGATTTTACCACCTACAACGGCCTGTATAGGAACTTGATAGAGTTGGCGCGGAATGTTCTTTTTTAAACTGTCGACCAAAGCCTTGCCGGCTTCGGTAGTCTTATCGTAAGGTAAAATGCGGGCAAAAGCATCGACTGCTACATCATTAACTAATATTTCCAGTTTGACCAGATTACTGGGCCGATAACCCAAGACTTCATAATCTAAAGAAGCATAGCCACGCGTGCGGCTTTTAATCTGGTCGTAAAAAGTAGTGAGCATGACGCGCAAAGGTACTTCAAACACTAAATCCACACGTTCTCCCAAATCTCCGGACACTAATGCATGACCCATGTAATCAGTACGTATATAGGCACCACCCAAATTAATAATATATTCCATTAAAGTACCGATAAAAGCTGACGGCGTGATAATAGAAACACGCACCCAAGGCTCTTCGGCAAGTTCTATAGTGCTTTGATCTGGCCAATAAGCAGGATTGGCTATTTCCTGAGACTGCTGATCTTTGCCTTTTAAAGTAACTTTAAATACTGAACCCGGCGTGGTAACCACCAATGATAAATCAAACTCCCGCTCCAAACGTTCTACCACAATATCCATATGCAAAAGGCCTAAAAAGCCGCATCTGTAACCGTTACCCAAAAGTGGACTTTGCTCCATAATGTATGACAAAGAAGCATCATTTAATGAAAGCTTCTCTATAGCTTCTCTTAACTTACCAAAATCGTCGGTGGCAGTAGGATAAATACCGGCAAATACCATAGGCTTAGCAGGATTATAAGGAGTAATTGGTTGGTTAGAGCCGCCTATTTTTAAAGTCACAGTATCTCCAACACGTACTTCACTGACATTTTTAAGACCAGTGGCAATATAGCCTACCTCACCTGAAGAAATAGAGGAAGCTTGAGTAGGTTCAGGATTAAAATAGCCGACTTCTATAGCTTCCATATCACTGCCGTGGCCTATTAAACGCAATTTATCTCCACGTTTTACCACGCCGTCTTTAACACGCAAGTAAGCCATCACACCTTTGTAAGAATCATAATGAGAGTCAAAAATTAAAGCACGGAATGGTATGCTCTCATTGGTTGTGGGAGCCGGTACGCGCTTTACTATCTCTTCTATTAAAGCTGGTACGCCCAAACCAGTTTTGGCAGAAATAAGCATAATATCTTTTTGGTTATAACCGAGCACTTCGGTAATTTCATTCATAACCCGTTCTGGCTCAGCACCAGGTAAATCTACTTTATTAATAACGGGAATAATCTCTAAATTGTGTTCCATGGCTAAATAAGTATTGGCTAAAGTCTGAGCTTGAATACCCTGAGTGGCATCTACTACTAAAATAGCGCCTTCGCACGCTGCTAGAGTGCGTGAAACTTCATAAGAAAAATCCACATGACCAGGTGTATCTATTAAGTTTAACTCGTAAGTTTGGTCGCTTTGAGCTTTATAGGAAAGACGAATGGCCTTGGCTTTAATGGTGATGCCGCGCTCACGTTCCAGCTCCATGCTGTCTAAAGACTGCTCTTTAATCTCGCTTTCTCTTTTGGCACCGGTAAGTTGTATAAAACGATCGGCCAAGGTAGATTTACCATGGTCAATGTGGGCTATAATACAAAAATTGCGTATATTATTTTCTTTCACATCTGTTTTCACTCTTTATGACAAAATACATTTTGAATTTTTATTTGTCAAAAATACGCCGTTTTAAATATAAATAATTTCCTCTTTCATGCGCTAAATATTACTTAAAAATACCAGTTTTTACTTTTTTGTGCAAGGAACTAGAACTATAGAAATGCGTTTATAGCACTTTTTGGTTAACCTACGATGCCGTAAATATAAAAGTAGAGTCGCACCCTCAATGTAAAGTGTCGTATAATCGTAAAGCCCGCTAGATTAGTTTTAGTGGGCTACCTCAATTAAAAACTGAATCAGTATTGTCGCAAAATAATGGTCCCTAATGTCATATCTATGATAAACCAGACCGCTTTTAGTCTAAATATTTTTGTTCCATCCATATTAGGCATATTCTGTAACCATCTTCTTAATCTTCAGAAGGATACTGTATAGGGTAATATCATATACTTTGGGCAAGGTATTAGCATGGCCATTGATTACACTACTAGTCAACCAGCCCTCATCTAAACTAATATTTGTTTGATAAACAAACCCTTATTTTCAACGCAGGCTATTACGGTAAAAAACGCCAAAATACTTCGTTACTAAGTAGCCGCCCGCGCTCGGTAAGGACTATACCATCTTGGTTTACTTCCAAAAGTCCTGCCTTGCGCATTTCTTTTATAATAGCAACATACTTTCTGGCTAAGTCTATGTGGTATCTATCTTTAAAATATTTAAACTTAGCACCCTCGTTTAAGCGTAATGCCAGTATAATTCCCTCAGCCAGCAGATCTTCTTGGGAAACTTCTTCATTTTCCTGCAAGAAAGGAGTGCCGGCTAAAGCTGACTGCATATAACTATCCAAGTTGCGGTCAATTGTATAACGCCGCTGTCCGTCAAATGAGCAGGCAGCACAGCCATAGCCAAGCCAAATACCTTGTTGCCAATAAACCATATTATGTTTAGACTGATAACCTTCTCTAGCCCAATTGGATATCTCGTATTGCAAATAGCCATGTTCGGCCAATAGCTTACCGGCATAAATATAACAGGAGGCCATCAAATCTTCATCAGCCGGCAACATAGTTCCGGCGCACATTGCCTGGTGATAGAAACTGCCTTCGCTAATAGTTAAGCCGTATAACGAAATGTGCTGTGGATTTAGCAAAATAGCCTGTTGCAGAGAAGATGCAAAGTTTTCCAGACTTTGGTTCGGTATGCCGTACATTAAATCCAGACTGATGTTATTAAAACCGGCTGCGTAGCTTAACTCTACAGCTTCAACAGCTTGCTTAGCAGTATGTATACGCCCTATCTTTTTTAAAAGATCATCATCAAAACTTTGTACGCCTATGGAAAGACGATTTATGCCCAGCTGACGATAACCCTTAAGTTTTTCTAAATTAAGCGTACCGGGATTAGCCTCAAGAGACACTTCGGCATCTTTTTGTAAAGAAGTATAAGCACCCAGACAATTAATAATAAAACGCAGTTCGTTTACCTCTAAAAGCGAAGGGGTACCACCGCCAAAATATAAACTATTAAGCTTGCTGCCGGGCGGGCGGGCACTAATATCGTTTTTTAAAGACTTAAGATAGTCAGCAGCCGAAGACTCCCATAAGCTCTCGTAGCTGACAAAAGAGCAATATTGGCAGCGTTTTCGACAAAAAGGAAAGTGAATATATACTGCTCCAGCTTGTACCATAACAGTTAATTATAGCAAAGAGCTTTTTCTAACGCTATCTATCGCATTGCATAAAATATGGACGCGTATTGATGTTGCAATACATAAAATATTGATAAATATCGGACAGTAAACGCAAAAAAGTGCATAAATACATCGTTCATGCCATACGTAATGTTTCCGTAAATATCCGACAGTCCATGTAAAATATGGACATGCAAAACACAACTCTGATTACTATCTGCTGGGAACTCTATGAGCAAGGAATGCCTAAGTCTAAAATAGCCTTAAGATTAGGTAAGCACCGGGAAACTATTCATCTTTGGATAAAAGGCATAGAACAGTAGGGTGGAACTTGATACCGTTGGCCTCATAGTAAGAAGGCAGTTTGTTTTCCCGACGGTAGTCTCTAGCCCAGCGGCAGACAGTATTTTTATCAATTCCCAGTTCTTCAGAAAGGCCGGTGGCAGTTTTGCTACCTTCTACTATTAGTCTAGCTGTTTGATTACGCATTTCTTGGGGATATTTACAATTATTACTTGGCATGTGATTACCTCTTGGTCTTTCTATGCATACGATATCACAAACCACTCATGTTTTCCCGCCGCAGACCA
>WRFJ01000014.1 GCA_009778865.1 Chloroflexota bacterium
CACGGATAGCTACTTCTACTTTATTTAATAAAGCTTGATCATACTGGCCATTTTTAATAAGAGATGTAGCGGCCTGATTAACGCTCATATTGATAGGGCCGTTGTTATGAGTGGTGCCCACTACAAGATTTACTTTAGTTACTAAACCCTTGTCATCACATTCGTATTCGTGAATCAGAGTGCCACGTGGAGCTTCAACGCAGCCAATACCATGTCCAGCCACCAATTTTACCGGAACACGGGTATCAATATCGGTTACCAGTGGATCTTGCAGTATATGCACCACCAATTCGGCGTTATATAAAAGTTCAATTAACCGTGCCCAGTTATAAAGTATAGTAGTCTGCGGATAGCGACCGAATCTGTTCCTAAACTCTTTTAGCTCAGCATCAGCCAACGGTGTAGATATATAATCGCACACATTCATGCGAGCCAAAGTATTTACGCGATACTGACCCTGCGGATTATCGTTATCTAGGCTCCAACCGCCCCATTTCTTAGCATAAGGGAATTTAACCATAGCCCAAGGTTCAATATGTTCACCAATATACTCTTTGTAGTCGTTATATTCAAAGTCTGTAGCATCTTGGCCGTCAGCCTTCATTAAACGCAGGTGGCCATCATAAAGGTCTAAAGCGCCATCTTTTTTAACAGTACCCAAAAAACCTGTTTTGATAGCCCCTATAGCTAAAGTCTCTTCGCTAAGTTTATAAAAAATATTTTCTTTAGCAAAAGCTATAGAGAATTTGGCAAATTCCAAAACCTCAGCAGCCATCTTCTGCATCTTCTCACGCTCTTCTTCTGTAAGAGGTTTGGAAACACCACCCGGCACATTTAAAACCGGATGTATGCTGCGGCCGGCAATAATTTCCACCATACGTCCGCAGGTCTGTCTAGCTTTAACTACCTGTTTAGCAATATCAGGTACCTTGCCTATAATACCAATAATATTGCGTACTGAAGGATCAACGTCCATACCCATAATAAAATCAGGACCAGCCAAAAAATAGAAATGCAAAATATGTTCTTCGCAATAAGCGACGGCGTTTAAAAGTTCACGCAGTCTGTGACCGGCCGGCGGCGGTGTCACGCCGAAAACAGCGTCCATGGCTTTACCGGCAGCTAAGTGGTGGGAAATAGGACATACACCACAGATACGCGTGGTAATACGAGCCATATCTTCCACCGGACGACCCACCGCAAAACGCTCAAAACCGCGTAGTTCCATGATCTGCATTTTAGTATCTTTAACATTACCCTGCTCATCAAGATTGATAAGTACTCTGGCTCCCCCTTCAACCCTAGTAACAGGCTGTACAACAATAGTTTTCATAATCTATTCTAGCCTTTCCCACAATTATTTAAGTTGCCGTGAGCTCCTATGTAACGATTAAAAAGGGCTTTTTTGTCAGGAATAGAAGATGTGTCAGCGCCGATAGAGGCCAGTGCTCCCAGCATGTTAGACATGGGCGTGGTATAAGTGTGTACCGGACCCCAACAGCCGCGGCATGGCATAAAAGCACGTATACAGCCGGGAACTTCTGCCTCTCCATCTAAACGTTCGGCACAACCGGCACGCGTAACAGGACCTAGACATAAAATACCCTGCTCTGCTAGACAACGGGTTTTATTATAATCTCCAGGAGTAAACTGAGCACTGGCCAAAGGACGCTTAGTTTCCAACCCCCATTTAGATTTGCGCTCTAAAGGACAGGTATCGCATACGCTTTTTTCCGAAAGTTTAAATTCTTCACCCTTTAGCAGGGCGGTTATGGCTTTAGCAATAGAAGCGGGTGTCGGAGAGCAGCCCGGTAGTATTAAATCTACTTCCACTACCTCGTTTAAGGCATAGACTTTGTTAAGCATCTCTTCAGTGGTCAGTTCAGGTATTTCTGCTTGATCGTTATTATTACTTGCACCGTAATAAGCATCATATATTTCTCTGTTAGTAGAAAGGTTGGCTAAAGCCGAAATACCGCCAAAAGCCGCACAGGAACCTAAAGCAATAAGAACTTTGCTTCTTGCACGAATTTGTTTTGCTGCTTCCCAGTTTTCTTTAGTGCGCACACTACCCGAAATAAGAGCTACATCAGCATGCGGATAATCCATTTCCTTACCGTTGCCGTCTTGACCGAAAAATTTACTGTCGGCTAAAACCGGAATATAAACAAATTCCAACTCCGGTAAAACATCCAAAAGCACTTCACCCATATCTAATATAGCCACTTCACAACCACCACAACCGGCAAACCATTCTTCAAGAACTCTAACAGGCATCTGGCTCTTCTCCTTTCTTTTTAAACGGATTGGGGCCTAGTTTAGTTATTAAATCAGTCATTTCCTGAGCTGTTTGAGCAAATTTACCGCCCTCGGCAGCCGATATCCATTCTATACGAAAACGCTGAGCTTCTAGACCATAATCGGGCAGCATTTCCTGTATAACTTCGGCACGTCTGGCAGCTTTTTCATTGCCGTTTATATAGTGGCAATCACCCATATGACAACCCAATACCATTACCCCATCAGCGCCTTTAAGTAAACTGTTAATTACCATATCTGCATGTACCATCCCGCTACACATAACGCGCACGATGCGCAAGTTGGTGGGATATTTAGTGCGGTTAACACCGGCTAAATCAGCAGCACCATAAGAGCACCAGTTACAGCAAAAAGCGATGATGGTGGGAATAAACGGCTGGCATGACTTACTTAGCGATTCTAACTCTGGCGACATAATTCCACCTCCGAGTTTACTTGCAAAGCGGCATCTACTGTAGCCATAATCTGACGGCCGGTAAAATTAAGTACCTGCATACCGCGTTTAGGACAGGTGCCGGCACAAGTGCCACAACCATGGCAGCGCACAGGGTCAGTCTTAGCAGCACTCTTGGCAACACCGTTTGCTTCAACTAATTCCACTAAAGAGATAGCCCCGTAAGGACAGGTTTCCACACAATAACCGCAGCCGTCACAGTGTTCTGGTATAACATTAGCCACCGAAGCTTCCAGTTTAATGGTAGGACTACCAATAATAAGAGCAGCTCTGGCAGCCGTAGCCTGGGCCTGAGCAATAGCTTCTTCCAAAAGTTTGGGAGAAGCAGCTAAACCGCACAAGAATATACCGTCGGTAGCAAAATCTACTGGGCGCAGTTTTATGTGAGCTTCTAAGAAAAAGCCGTCTTCACCAACGGTGGTTTTAAGAAGCTTACCGAGCTCCGAAGTGCCATCTGAAGGCGCCACACCGATTGAAAGGGCCAGTTTATCAGCAGTTATAGTGACCGGTTGACCCAGTAAAGCATCGTTAACGGTTATATAAAGAGCATCTTTTTGAGCTGCTACCTGTGGACTATCACCATCGTTAAAACGGATAAAGCGCACACCCAAATCTCTAGCCTCGTTATATAATTTTTCATATAAGCTGTAAGTACGCATATCGCGGTATAAAATGATTACATCAGTTTCGGGATGTTGCTGTTTTACTACAACAGCATTACGTACGGCATTGACACAGCATACTCTAGAACAATACTTATGCTCATCATTACGACTGCCGACGCACTGTATAGAAACCAAGCGTTTAATATTCCAATTGGTATCTGCTAACAGCCACGGTACTTCGCCCTGTCTAACAACACGGCTGTCCTGACTATAAAGAAATTCCCCTGTTTTGGGAGTATAAGGAGTACCGCCGGTGGCTACTATCACCACGCCAGTGTTAATTTTAGCTTCCGTTCCTTTTATGTTACGTAAATTTAAACTAAAATTACCGGCACTGCCGCCAAAATCGGTAAGTTCGGTATCCATATATAAAGAAATATTTTTATGGTTTTTAACTTTACTAATAAGATTGTTAAGTTTAGGAATAGCTTCGCTTTTATCATTTAAATAACGACTAGTTATCATATTGCCGCCCAGCTTATCTGTACGTTCAATAAGTATCGTTTTATATCCCTGTTCGGCAATTTCCAAAGCTGCCGACATACCAGCCGCACCACCGCCGATAACTGCTGCCTCCTGTACGATCTTAACATGCAAAGGATGCAGCGGATTAAGATGGCTGGCAGAGGCCACCGTCATACGTATCATATCCTTAGCTTTAGCAGTAGCCCGCTCGTTTTGACCAGCGTGTACCCAAGAACAGTGATTACGGATATTACTCATCTCCACTAGATAGGGGTTTAAGCCAGTCTCGGCCAAAAGTTCCTGAAACACCGGTAAGTGAGTTTTGGGAGAACAGGCAGCCACTACTAGACGATTTAAATTATGTTCCACAATAGCTTCTTTGGTCTTAGCACCAGTATCGGTAGAGCAGGCAAACATTTGATTGGTGGCAAACACCACCCCGGGTAAGGTTTGAGAATATTTAACCAAATCATCAATATCCAAAACACCAGCAATGTTTTTACCACAGTGGCAAACAATAACGCCAATTCGCAACTCTTCACCCAATATATCCCTTTCCTCGGGATATATTTTTTCGGTAACCAAAGTGCCACGCTCATCTTTGAGTAAAGAAAGGATTTTAGAAGAAGCCGAGTTAGCCTGTACTACGCTATCAGGAATATCACGCGAGCCAGTAGCCACACCAGCTACATATATACCCTCTTTATTAGTTAATACCGGCTCGTAGCTTTCTGTTTTGACAAAACCGTCTTCCTGAGTCTTAAGACCCAGAATATTAAAGATGGAATCAGCGCTCTTAGATGGACGTAAGCCGCAGGAAAGTACCATCATCTCTGTTTGGGCATCAGCTAATTTACCGTCCTCGGTAATATAACGTAAGTTAAGATTTTTATTGGATGGCTCCTCTTTAATAGTAGAGAGTTGACATCTGACATATTTTATGCCCATAACTTTGGCGCGCTCAAAGTAAGCTTCAAAGCCTTTGCCGTAAGCGCGCAGATCGGTATAGTAGATGGTAATATCCACTTCGGGGTGGTATTCTTTAATAATTATAGCTTCCTTGGTGGCATACATACAGCATACCGATGAGCAGAAATTGGCATCTTCGGTACGACTACCCACACATTGCAAAAAACCAATTGATTTAGGCATTTGTTTGTCGGAAGGGCGTTGCAAATTGCCTACTGTAGGTCCAGAAGCTGAAATCAGACGTTCAAGCTGCAGCGAAGTCAAAACATTAGCATAGCGGCCAAAGCCCAGTTCACTGCGCTCAGAAGCATCATATAAATTAAAACCAGTGGTTACCAAAATGGCGCCAACATTTAAAGTTAGGAGTTTGGCAGTATCATCCAAGCGAATAGCTTTAGGGTCACATACCAATTCACAGGCATGGCATTTGCCATCTTTAAAGAAAAAGGCGCAGGAAGCAGTATCTATAACCGGAAAGTTAGGAGTAGACTGGGCGTAAAGTTTATAAATAGCTTTACGCTTGCCCATACCCTGATCAAACTCTGAAATCGCTTTGTAAGGACATTTTTCAATGCATAAATCACATCCCGTACATTTTTCTTCGTCAATATAACGCGGTTTTTTATTAATGGTAACAGTAAAATTACCGGCCTCACCGCTAACAGATTTAATCTCGGAATGAGTAAGCATAGTGATGTTGGGATGATTGGAAATAGCAACTAAACGCGGAGAAAGCGAACACATAGCGCAGTCATTAGTGGGAAAAGTTTTATCTAAGGCCACCATAGTACCGCCGATAGCCGGTTTTTCGTCTTGTAAATAAACTTTAATGCCGCTGTCAGCTAAATCTAAAGCCGCCTGCATACCAGCCACGCCAGCACCTATAATTAAAGTTGAGCCTATTTTTTTATTAGCCATGACACACGACCTTGGAGGCTATTTCTTTGGCACCAATAAAGTGGGTCTTAAAATGCATCTGTTCACCACTAGCCCCCAGAGCCATACCCAAAAGCTGGGTAAAGTATACTACTGGCATAGCGTATTTTTTACCAGCAGCTTGCTCAATAGCCTTTTGTCTGGTATCAAGATTGGTTTGGCAAAAAATGCAGGGGTTGGCAATAATACCAGCCCCGCAAGCTAAAGCATTATCAAATATCTTCTCACTCATACTTTTAACAATATCGGGGCGCATAGTGGTAAAATAGCCGCCACAACACTCGGTTTTATAAGACCAGTCTATTGTTTTATAGCCGGCAGCACGCAGAATATTATCCATAGTCATAGGATATTCAGTATTATCATTAAAACCAACAATATGCGGTGGGCGTACCAGTAAACAGCCGTAATAAGAAGCTATCTTTACTTTTTCTATCTTGCATTTCTCAAATGCTTCTATCTTGGCCAGCATTTCGGGAGTAGAGAAAAATTCCAGCGGATGTAAAACATCGATTTTTTTATTAAATTTATATCCCAACACTTCTTCGATATCTCGGCGCATTTTTTCATCACCGTAAAACTCGTGCTGAGCATTTTTAAAACGAGCATAGCAAGCCGAACAAGGCACTATAACGGCATCCAGTTCCATCTTTTCTACCGCCATAAGATTACGCATTGGCAGCGCAGCAGATAAAAGGCGTGAATTGTGATGAGTAACAGTTGAACCGCAGCACATCCAGTCCTCTATTTTAACCAGTTCTGTGCCCAGTTTATCACAGCAGAAGCGGATAGATTGGTCATATTCCTTACCCATAGCCGGCAAGGAGCAGCTTTCATAATAAGCAATTTTCATATTATTCTTGGCCCTCCTTGGTTTTAACTTTTTTGGCTATGCGGCGTATTTCGGCTTTATTTTGTGAGGGCGGCAAAATTTCCATCTTACCCTGAGATATCAGCTTTAAGCCCATGGGGATATCGGTAAATAAATTTAATGTTCGCAGTTTTAAAGGCAGCATAATACCCAATTCATACATCTTGCCGAAAGAAGTAATGTTTTTGCCGGCAATATCCCAAAATAGTGCAATATCTTTTTCTTTAGGTTTACGGCCTTCGGCCCTGGCTATCTGTGAAAGCTTATCCATAATGGCCGGGGTATCTATCTTAAATGGACAACGAGTAACACAGGCACCGCAGCCTACGCAAAGCCAGTAAGTGTTAGATTCTAAGACCACATCTTTAAGGCCTAAGCGTACAGCGTGCAACAATTGCACGGTGTTTAAATCCATTTTTTCTACCATGGGACAACCAGCTGCACACTTACGGCATTGCAGGCAATTATTGATATCTACGTTTTGTGCCAAAGCCACAGTATCGGCAAATGTGGTTACCTGCTTTTCAGCTATGATATTTACTGTTGTACTCATGGCACCTCTTTTCTTTTCTCTAAATTAGTTAATATCCGCCCATAAAGACAAAAACAGGAGTGTACATTTCACACCCCATAGCTATATTTTAATGGGCATATGCCCATTTTGTCAAGTTTTTTTACAGTTTTTTTACGATTAAAAACAGTTATTTTCTTGTTTATAATACAACTTACAGAGTTTTTAGCATATAGCCGTTAAAAAGAGAGTAACCACAGGCGCGATAATATTCCCTAGCACCGATGCCCGAAAGAACAGCCATATAGTTAAAGCCCTGTTCTTTAGCTATTTTCTCGGCTTTACTAAGCAAAGCTTTGCCATAACCCTTATGCTGGATGCCACTCTCTTCTTTTGCGCCTAAAGCTATTTCAGCACCGTATACATGTAATTCGCGTACCATGGCTATTTTAGCTTTAGACAAATCAGTAAAAGAAGAATTCATATCACTGTTTACAGGCAGTTGCGGCTTAAGCAACGGTTTTATATCTGCGTATTGTAAGCGTAAGCGCAACAAACCAAAAAGCGTATCCTGTTCATCTTCAAAAGAAAGAAACAACTCTTGTCCACCGCTGGCTAAATAATCGTATTGCTTGAGAACAGCCGAGCCTAATTTATAACCCTTAGCTAAGCGGTGACCTATTTCGCGGCAACGTATGCACCGGCAAACCTGTCCGCGACTGGCCATGATATCACGCACATTTAAGCGCAAAGAGTCTTTAAGACCAGCCTTAATAAACTGTACTGGTATATCGCGCAATACTCTGGAGATACGTACGTATTTAGGCACAGTATCTTTGATGTCGCAAATCAGATTAATCATTACTTGATTGTCATAAGGCGTATAACGGCCTTGTTGCCACCATTGCTCAAGAATAGTGCCCTCAACAACCATCAGCGGATAAATCTTAAGCCCGTCAGGGCAAAATTCCTGATTGGAAAAAAGCTCTTGCATATACTTTAAATCTTTTTGCGGAGTTGAACCAGGCAAGCCTGGCATAAAATGATAATGTACTTTTAGACCGGCTTCTTTTAAACGACAAGTGGCTTCTTTAACCTGAGATACTGTATGTCCTCTTTGTACCAATTGGTAAACTTCATCGTCCGGCAATTGTACGCCTAGCTCTACTCTGGTGGCACCAAAGCGCACCATACGCGCTACATCCTGATCACTGCACACATCGGGACGCGTTTCAAAACACATGCCTACACAACGATTTTTAGATGTCTCATTAATAATCTGCGCTTCTTCCAAGCTGGCAGCATCTACACCGTTTAAACCGTCTAGACAGCGTTTAATAAAATCTTCTTGATAAATAAGCGACGTAGCAAGAAAAGTGCCGCCCATGATAATAAGCTCTATTTTTTCAGTAGGATGACCTAAAGTCTTCCCTAGTATATCTAAACGCAGCTTTACCTGCTCACAAGGGTCAAAATTACGGGCAGCTGCCCGTAAGACAGCAGGGCTTTGCGGCGTATAGCTTTGTGGTGTATTAATAAAAGTAGGGCAATATATACAAGCTCCCGGGCAAGGAGCCGGTTTACTCATTACTGCTAAAGGTGTTACGCCCGATATAGTTCTGGTTTTCTTTCTCATACTTGTATTAGATGCCACTCAATTATTATTAAACAAAACACCGCATTTTAAAGCTAAAATAGTTTATTAGACGCCGCAGGATGTGCAACATAATGACCTTTATTATTTTGACATATTGTTTAAATTTTTATGCCATTTACGTGCTCTAAAGGCTAGAAAACGTTTGTTTTTGAGTAATTTCATAATTGAAATATATTATGCTGTTTCTCATAGTGTATAATAAATATGGCTACATAATGACAGAGAAATTATAGCGTATACGGAGTAAATACCAAAAATCATGATCGACTATAGACAAGCTTTCAATCATATAGCCGACAGTTGGTATGGCTTGCGTCATCATTCTATATTTAATAAAGAACTAAATGAGTTGGCACAAAAATGGCAAAAAGGTGTCCTTTTAAATATAGGATGTGCCCATGGAGCTGATTTTGTACCGTTTAAAGATAACTTTAAACTGACCGGCCTGGATATTGCTCAAGCTATGCAGTCTTTATTGCAAAAATATGGCCAAAAACATGGTTTTACGGCTGATTTTGTGTGCGCTGATATGGTATCTTTGCCTTTTAAAGATTCTTCCTTTGATTATGTAATAGCCATAGCCAGCTTACATCATGTTGACAGTCATGAAGGACGCTTGCAAGCTTTAAAGGAAATGAAACGCATATTAAAAAAAGACGGTCAGGCTTTTATTACGGTATGGAATTACGAACAGGAACGTTTTAAAGACGGTCTTAAGGAATGTCTGATTCCGTATCATAGTGGCAAGAAAGAAGTATTGCGTTACTACTATCTATTTGAGTATGATGAGATAGAACAATTAAGTAAACAGGCAGGCTTTAAAATTATAACTATAAAGCCGGAAAATAACTATACTAAAGAGCAGCAAACCAGCCGTAATATTTGCCTGCTGTTAAGTAACACGGAGAAGTAAAATGATCGCCGTAATTACCTGCCCTCTATGTAACGTTGATAGTAAAATGAGCTTGCTAGAAGATAATTTTAGCGGTGTTTTGCTGTGCTGGAAGTGTAAAGCCAAACTTTCTTTGGAAATAAAAGACCGGCAGGTAACCAAAGTAGAAACTATTTCCGATGAAGAGTTTACTGAGCAATTGGAGCTAGATAAATTAAAGAAGAAATTTCAAAAATCAGAAAACGAATAATATAGATATAGGTTTATTTTTGGGCTATGTCCTTTTGATATTTCTAATAAAAGTTATATGGTTAAGAGGAAAAACCATTGAAACACAAGTCAAAAAGATTCTTGCTGGCTCTGCTGACCGCAACGATAATATTCGTACTATTAACAGCTGTGCCGTTTACAGTACGAGCGGCCGATCAGATTGTTGCAATCACCTCAAGCGATAGTATAAGCTTGGCTCATGTAGGACCGCGGGCTAATGCCGGCGATGACCCGGCTAACGGTATCTATGTTTCCCTTAATGGCAATGATGCTACTGCTACCGGCTCTATTAATGCACCTTTTAAAAGTATTAACACAGCTTTGGCTAATGCTAAAGCGGGCGATACCATAATCCTGCGCGGAGGCACCTATAATGAAGGAGTCAATGTTCGCGTCCGTGTCCCGAATATTACTATAAAATCTGCCAAAGGCGAATGGGCTGTTATTGATTTGACCACCTATAACAGCAGTCATAGTGAAGACTCTGCAGTTTATTTTGATGTCGATTCGTCAGGCGGTAAATTACAGTGCGTTGAAGTAAAGGGAGGCTGGTATGCCGTTGCCTTGGAAACCAGATGGGATTGGGGAAACCCCGCTAACCGATCCGGGGCATCCAATATTATCATTGAAGATTGCATACTGCACAGTTCCAGATACGATGTAGTTAAAATAAAACCTAACTGCAATAACGTTATCATCCGCTATAACGAAATATATAATTCAGGCCAAGCCTTTATCGGCAAAATTCCTAACGGAGAAGATAACGCTGAAGGTATTGATAACGTCAACGGCAACAATATGGTAGTGCACAATAACTATATTCACGATATTTGCTCAAATGCCATTTACGCCAAAGGCGGTGCTACCGATGTATTAATTGAAAATAACCGTATTGAACGAGCCTACGGAGGCGGAATTCTAGTCGGTTTTGATACCAGTCCGGAGTTTTTTGATATTATTGTAAATCCGCAATATTATGAAAATATCCGATGTATTGTGCGCAATAATTTGATTATTGATACCGGTTGGGAAGGTATAGGCTTATATGCTTCAAAGGATGCTCAGATTTACAATAACACTTTAATCAACGTAGCCAACGGCGGACAATACCATAGTGCAATTTACTTCGGCATCACATTTCAGGATTGGGAAATTTATGCCAAACGGCCGGCCAACATTAATCCAAATATTCACCATAATATTGTAATGCAACCATCCGATATTGTTAGGCCGATGACAGAAATCCGTTATGCCAATGAACTGGGTGGCTTGTCTGCTCTTGACGGTAATCCTATAATGAGCAACAACTGCTATTATATCGTCGGCAAAAATGCTTCTTTTACCGACAGGCGGCCCGGTAGTACACTGGAAAATGCCGATCTTGCTGCCTGGCAATCACATATTAGTAGTGACGCCAACTCGCTTGAAATTGATCCGGTCTTGGATGATGATTATATGACTACAAACCCGCAATGTGCCGACATGGGGATAACATCGGACCTAAGCGTGATAAACAATAATACTAATTCGCAAAACCCCATAGAGCCGGACGGGCTGGACAAAACCGGTCCGATTACAGATAAAGAACCAATATACAGCGGCAGTATTAAAAACGGTGACGGCTTTAACTGGTTATGGATTATTCTTAGTGTTACTATAGCTGCTAGCGTAGTGATTGTTTTTAACATTCTCAGGAAGAAAACATAAGATACAGTA
>WRFJ01000015.1 GCA_009778865.1 Chloroflexota bacterium
GCTGTCGTTCTTTTTGCAAGCGCAGCATCATTACTACATCAGCATCAGCTAGAGCTTCACCAATGTCTAATGTGCATTTGACTTCAGGAAAAATATCTCCATTACGGCTTAAACAATTAGGCAGCAGAGTCTGCGGACCGCAGATAGTCACTTCGCTGCCCATTTTAGTCAAACTCCATATGTTAGAACGGGCTACGCGTGAATGTTTAATATCGCCTATGATAGAGACTTTTAAGCCGTCTGTTTGTCCTTTATATTGACGTATAGTGAAAAGATCTAAAAGAGCCTGCGAAGGATGAGCATGCCAGCCGTCGCCGGCATTAATCATACTGCCTTTAAGATGCCTAGCCGCTGCATAAGGCGCGCCGCTTTGTGAATGTCTCATCACCACTACATCGGCTCCTAAAGCCTCTAAAGTACTCATGGTGTCTATTAGGCTTTCGCCTTTTACATACGATGAAGAGGCTGCAGACAAATTAATAACGTCGGCCGAAAGGTGTTTAGCCGCTAATTCAAAGGAAGAGAGAGTACGCGTAGACGGTTCGTAAAACATATTAGCAACGATGCGTCCGCGTAGCGACGGCACTTTCTTGAGCGGACGAGAAAGCACATCTTTCATTACCAGCGTAGTCTGCAATACTTTTTCTAAATCTTCTCGGGAAAAGTCGTCTACATCCAAAATATGTTTTCGCTGCCAAATATTGTCCGTCATATTAGTTTTCCTCACCTACTATACTCACGCTGTCTTGACCGTCTATTTCGTTTAAACACACTTGTACTTTTTCATTTTTAGCAGTAGGTATATTTTTGCCCACATAATCGGGGCGGATGGGCAACTCGCGATGTCCTCTATCTACCAACACCGCCAGTTGTATACTCTGCGGACGGCCAAAGGCCAGCAGCGCTTCTATAGCTGCTCTAGCACTGCGACCGGTATACAGCACATCGTCTATTAAAATAGCCGTTTTGTCATTAAGCGGCTTAGGGATATCTGACTGTTTTAAAGCAGGAGGAGCAGGCAAGACACCTAAATCATCACGATAGAAAGCAAAGTCTAAAGTGCCTATGGGCAATCTTATATTTTCAAATTTATATATTTCTTCGGCTAGGCGTTTGGCAAGTGGAACACCGCGTGTATGAACGCCTACCAGTACGACGTTTTCCAAGCCTTTGTTTTTTTCGATAATTTCATGAGCTAACCTAGCTATTGTGCGACGAATATTTTCTTCCGATAAAATTAACTTGTACAAAAAACCCCCTGCCATATACGTGCATAAAGCCCGTTAAGCGGCAAGAGGCTGCATTAAAATACTTCGGTTTACAGTCCTTACCTGTTTCACAGAACAAGTTTAAAGGCACATATTTTTAGATTTATTCATTATAGCATTTTCTTTGGTTGCTTGCCAACTCAAAAAAGAAAGGTTTTTAGCTTTAACTTGAGACTATTTTGCTAAAGGCCTTTATTTCTTGGTTTTTTATGCGTATAATCAAGTAAAATAATTTGTTAAAAATTTATGGGAGGGTGACATATTATGGTAAAAATTACATCTAATATTTTTGAAGGAGACATGTCCCCTTGGATTATAGAACAAGGACTGGGGGGCCTAACGGCCGGAGTTTATTTAACAGAAACATTTAATAGTAAAGGTTTAAACGAAGAAGAGGTTGAAGAGCACAAGGGCGCTATATATACGGTACTAACAAGCAGCGGCCGTCTAGTGGCTATGGCTTGCGGTAAAGAGTGGCAAGAAAGCTATTTGGAAATGTTTATTCTGGAAGGTACCGGTGGTTTAGAAAAATTTTTGGTAGAAATGGGCCTGATGAACATTACTACTGAGGAAGCCATTAATCAAGAGGCTGAAAAATTGGTAGCTCATCTAGCTAATTTTGCTTTTGAGCCCAAAGCTATTGCTAAAGAACGTACTCAAGAAAAACTTATAGCTGACGGCATAGATGAAGAAACAGCCAAAAAGATTGCTAAGCGTATGAGTGAAGTGGTTGAAGGTAAACTGGCCTGGAAAGATTTTGCAATCGAGGCAACCAAAATCATAGCTGCTCAGACGACTAAAGATCTTTAAATTTAATAACAACTAGAAAGAATCTACTATAATAGCGACTAGCAAGAACAACAGTGCAATAAACACTAATATTATTCGCACAGTTTTGCGTCGGCGCTCTTTAGCATCTCGCTTCTTTTTATCATCCATCAATTTTTCAATATCAGCATCACTAAAGGCAGATTGTTCATTTTTAACTATAGGTAAGGGTGCTCCGCAGCTAAAACAATACTCTTGTCCGCCTTCATATTTAGAGTTACAGTATTCGCATCTTATTTTCATGATATATTATGCCTTATAAAACTTATGAGCTAATATCTAACAACAATATCAAATTTATATCATCCATAAATAGCAAAATCTATAGCTATTCCAACATTTGTCCTGTACAATAACTGCGACAATACATGTCTATGCGCCTTTGCTAGACAGGCAATGATGTCTATATATAGGTTTATAAGCAAAGGTGTTGTCTTTACTTATAAACCTACTCTTTCTTGACATTTCCACTTCCACTCTTGACTTTGTGTCCGTTTAATATACACATTTCAATTAACGAATATTTAAACTTCTTAAGTTCACCAACTATTAAATATGGGAAAATAATTCATAATTATAACGGCATAAAATACCGACAACAATATTACTATAAGAATCGTAAGTAATAAGAACACCAAACCCACTATCCACCAGATTCTTTGCTTGCGCTCAAAGTTTTTAATGTCATCTCTTTGGGAGCCGAATCTCCAGGCCCAACGGTTGCCAAAAATACCACACAGTATGCTCCATGTTAAGATAATAGCCGAGATAAAGAAAGAATAGCCAGTGTTGGCATACATAAAAGCTGAGTCAAATACTGATAAAAAAAACATAAAAGCGACAATTAAAAAGCCCCGCCAGCCCATATTACCTAAAGTCCATAGTTGAGGAAACAAAAAGCCACCCCAGTTCCATTTCTTAGCATAAGGCGTGGGCATCGGATAAGAATGTACCGGCTTAGGCATAACATCAACCGCCGCTATGAGACTATTCACAGCAAAACCGCATGAATGACAAAACTTATCGTTGTCCGACATTTGCTCTGTACCACAATTGCGACAATACATATTTATACTCCTTGGCCTAGACGACTAACAATATTGATTTTAACATAACTTATAAGCAAAAAATATAGATAAAATGTTAGTGATAATGTGACTACAAAAGATAATCGTTAATAAACTCGGCCACACCATCAGCGCCGACATGACCTGTAACCATATGAGCTTTTTCTTTAAGAGCCGCCTTGGCATTTTCCATAGCTACTGCTAGACCAGCTGCTTCTAATAGTGGAATATCATTGATGCCATCACCTATGGCCGCTATTTGAGCAGTTGTTAAACCATAGTAAGCAGACAATTTCTTTAAAGCTATACCTTTATTAACATCCTGATGCACTATATTGATAAAGTGCACATCGGGAGCACAAGGTGCGCTGGCACATGAAAAATTCAATAAGTGACCAAAGCGTTCTTCCATTTGAGATATGAGAGCCATTTCGTCATCGTCTTTGCTTAAAAGACCAATCTTTAATATAGAATCTTTTTGCCAAAATTCATCAAAAGGCTGGTATTTTATGTGCACACCTAAATAATTGACGTGCACATAGTCTGACCAGTTTTTGATCTCGGCATATCCATGGTGTAAAGTATATAATTCAATATGCAGACCTATTCGTCGCGCAAAATCCACTATTTGCTCAATCAATAGGTTGTGAATAGGCTGACAAAAAAGCTCGTTCCCCTCTTTATCTCCGCACCAGGCACCATCGGAAATTATATGATATTTAGATTTTAGTTTTAACTTATTTACTAACTTCATACAAGATTCAAAGGGACGACCGGAAGCTAAAGCCAAAATAATGCCGGCCTCTTCGGCTTTATGTAAGGCCTCTTGATTAGCTTGGGAGATTATAAATTTGTCAGATACCAATGTACCATCTATATCAATTGTCAACAAACGTATGTTTCTCATAAAGATCATAGTAACCATAACATTTTAGTTTGACATTGACAACTCTTCCTTGGCTAAGCCAGAGAATTCTTGATTCCATGATCTTAGCCTGCAGCATGCGAGGTCAGATAACTTTTGTCAAGGAGGTTTGTTAAATTCTTCTGTGAAATTTTATGTATCTATTCTTGTTAAATCCACAATCGCTTTGTTTCGGTAAACCAAATCAGGGCGTGTGATAAATCCTTGCTTCTCCCAAAAGGCGTTTCCTTTTTCGTTTTTATTGAATACCACAAGAGCGGTTTTGTTGATACCCTCGCTCTCAAGCGCGGACATCGCAGCGTCTAATAACGCCGTTCCAACGCCATTCCGTTGCTCACTTTGCGCTACGGCGGTATGGTGAATATATCCTCTGCGTCCGTCATGCCCGCATAAAATGACACCGATAATCTCGCCGTTGTTCTCTGCAACGAAACAAGTATTAGGGTTTCGTGCAAGGTATTTCGCTATACCGTCTTTGGAGTCGTCAAGGTTATTCAACCCCATGTTTGGTGTGTTCTGCCAAAGGGTATAAACTCTTTCGTAATCGTCGATAGTCATTTTTCGTACGTTCATTCTGCACTCTCCTTCAAAACCTTTATGAAAAACGTTGCAAAACCATCGTGAACATTTAGATATTTATCGCCGTAGCCATCAATATCATAGTAGTATTTTCCGCTTTCAATATGTACGGATAAGCAGTCAAGCTGCTCTTCAATATGTCTAGCTAAGCAATAGTTAAACACAAAGCAGTAGTAACCGAATGTTTTTGTATTAAGGCAACCTGTTCAATAGTAGGATATAAGACAAAACCTATAGCTTTTTTCAAGTGTTGTTTGACTTGTATTCCATATGCTTGTATTCTGTATTGATATTATATGATTATCGTCTAACACAAATATTTTATCAAGATAACAATATGTGTCTCATATCCTCTTAGCTCAAACGATTGGCTTTACGGCACAGTTGCCGATAAGTATCACAAAACTTACAATAAAGTGTATTTAAAGTCAGAAAAGCAGGTGTGTCTTATGAAAAATTTAAAGATAGCATTCTTCGGTGATAGCCACGACCATGAAGTGCTCTATCATATAAGCTATTTTACTCAAAAAGGCTATGATGTACGTTTTTACTCTGTTAAAGCTCTGCCGAGATACGTAAGTTCACCACCCAATTTACGTTTTAAAAAACTCTCTACCGTCAATTATCCATGGACCTATTTTACTTTCGTAGGTACCGCTTTTCACATGCTTAGACATAAACCCGACATTATGCACGCTTTTAACCTAGCTAACTACGGAGTGTTGAGCTCGCTTTATTGCCGTTTAGCCGGCTTTAAGCCTATGATCTTAACAGCTAAAGGACAAGATGTTTTTCACGATGCTAAAACGCATAAAGGCTGGGCTATCAAACATATGATACCCATAGGAGCTTTATTTACTTCATCGGATGAAATGGCCGTTCAAGAGATGGTCAAAATGGGGGCTTCTATTAAAAAAGTGCGTGTTATAGACCCTAAAAGAGAAGATATGCTTCAACAGTTAGAACAAGACTATCTAGAACTAACAGCTTTCAAGAGGGTCATGTTGGCCGCTCGTCAAGAAAATAAAGACCAAAAATAATGTCATGCTCCCACTGAACAAATCACAATACAGACCTAAATTACTTACTGTATTTTTTAACCAGTCCTTGTAAGTATGGTAAAGCTTTCTTAGAGGCTATAGCACGATGGGAAATAGCATCTTTTTGCTCAAGGTTGAGCTCAGCTACATGCTTGGCTAAATAAGGTACATAAAATATGGGGTCGTAGCCAAAACCATTTTGACCTTTAGGTTTGCAAGCTATTTGGCCATACAACCGCCCCTCAAAAACTTTTTCGCCGCCGTCCGGAGTTACAACAGCTATAGCGCAGACAAAATAAGCTTGGCGGTTTTGTTTACTCCGCATGTTTTTTAACAGAAGCTCACAACGCTCCTCATCTGTTTTGCAATCTTGGTCGCCATAGCGTGCCGAGTATATACCAGGAGCATTATCTAAAGCCTCCACACACAAACCACTGTCATCCGCTAAAGCTACCATACCGCTTTTTTGGCATATTTCACGTGCTTTAATTAAGGCGTTTTCGCTAAAAGTTTGACCGCTTTCTTCTGCGTCTTGAGTTAGGCCAACTTCAAAAGGCATAAAAAAGCAAAGCCCTGCTATAGCAAGCAGGGCTTTATACTCTTTTACTTTACCTTGATTGTTGGTAGCTAAGCAAAGATTCACCAAGCTTAGTCCTTGTTGGTTTCCCAGCGATTGTTGAGTCTAGCCATAACCTGTGGCAAAGTAGTGTATTCTAACTCTTCCAAGGGCAGGCGATGGGGTTCAAAAGGACCGTGTTTTCTAAGCATATAAGCCATTTCGTTGGCTTTTTGTCTAGCCGGCTCAAAACTAATATCTTTAAACATATCGCGCGGACCCACCAGCATACCGTCAGCTAATTGAAAGCCATAAGCCATCACTCTGGGCGGGCCGTCAAAACGAGTAGGTACGCCGTCTTCCATAGAAACCGGCATTAAGGGACCATAGTGCGAGCCACGCATCCATCCTTCTACAATAGTAGGTTCAGCAAAAGGCTCTAGCACTTCACCAACGGCTGGAAAATTACCTTGACAACGCACTATGCAAACGGGGTCGTCTTTACCTACATACTTGCCGGCAATATAAGAAAGTTTTTGAGTAGAAGAAACAGCACTAATTTCTTTGGTGTCTTTATGCCAAATATTTCTTACCATATAGCGAGCTGGAGAACCTATAAAAAGCAAAAGATCGTAGATTTCCTCGGGAGTATTGAAGAGAACCCTTTTATTTTCTTTAACATCCAAAACTTCAAACACAAAACCATTATGCATTGATTCTCCGATAACCAAACCAGCAGTGTTAAAAGGATCAGCAAACATCTTATAAAGAGGCAAATTCCAAGCACCAGAGGAAGTTTTATCAGCCATAAAGATAATGACCGGTTCGCTAGCGCGCTCTTCTATTTCCATCTCAGCTACGCCCGGACCCATACCTTTGATATTGCCGCTGAAGGCGTCGCTTAAAAGATCTTGGCCAGCGCCGTACAGTTTGAGTTTTTTAGCTACTTCTGTAGCTGCTACAAAAACATCCCAAGATAAACCATGAATTTCTTGAGAATGAGTACCCTTTTTGTGAGTCATAATCAACTCAAGATCATCGCCACATTTGGTCACATGGTAATCTATAATTTTGCCAATTTTCTTGGCTTCGCTTAGCAATTTATGCCCCATTGCTATGCATTCCGGATGAGATTCAGAGTGACCAACATAGCCGCCGATATCAGCCTTAATAACACTCAGGGTTACTTTCATGTTTTTCCTCCGCAAGTAAAAGCCGCTTTTGTATTACGAAGCGGCACCTAGTTACTAAATTTATATACAAATTTTATCAACATAAGCTTCAGAGTGTCAAGGAAACATCCTAAATATACAAATATTACAACAAAAGGAGATCTATCTTTGAGTGCTATTTTATTTTGATGCATTACGTGCAGTCCAACATAAAAGATACTAAAATTATACACTAAAAAATAATTTTGATAACTATAGTAACATATATTGCAAAAATAGTAACAAATGTATTATAATTTGAAGATAATGAAAATTGTACGTTTTAGTATGAACAACAACCCACGCTACGGAGTCCTTGAAGATAATATTATCTCCGAACTTTGCAATGCTCCCTACTGTGAACTTACTTTCAGCGGTCAGAAATTTGCTCTGGAAGCCGTAAAATTACTAGCTCCGTGCGAACCCACCAAAATTGTAGCTCTAGGTTTAAATTATCACGCCCACGCCAAAGAATTGGATCAAAAAATACCTACTTCTCCGCTTACTTTTTTAAAACCATCTACAGCAGTAATAGGCCCGCATGAAAACATAATTTACCCGCCACAGTCACAAAGAGTAGATTATGAAGGCGAATTTGCTGCTGTCATCAAAAAATCTTGCTGGTGCGTACCACAGGAAAAAGCTTTAGAGTATGTGTTGGGTTACACTTGTTTTAACGATATAACAGCTCGCGACCTGCAAAAATTGGACGGACAATGGACACGTGCCAAAGGCTTTGATACCTTTGCTTGCGTGGGTCCCTGGCTGGAGACCGACTTAAATCCGCAAAACTGCCAAATACACACTTATCTCAATGGTCAGTTGCGTCAAGATGGTAATACTGCTGATCAAATATATTCTCTAACAGAAATTATTGCTTTTATTTCCCGTGTGATGACTCTACTACCGGGCGACATTATCGCCACCGGCACTCCTCCGGGCATTGGCGAGATCAAAAAGGGCGATATCGTGCGCGTAGAAATAGACGGCATAGGTTCTTTGATAAACGGTGTGTCTAATCGCTAGCAAAGGTCATGCAAAACTATCGTTGCAGCCCGTAGATATAGTGTTCTGCGGGTTTTTTTGTTTCTTGCTAGGAAAAATCATTTGCCTAGCTACGCACAATAGTATATAATTAAGAGTAATTAGAATTTTTACTATATATACGTATATTCTCTACGATAAACACAATATATAGCGGAGGAAATAAATGAAAATCTCTTGTTTACAGGAAAACCTAAAATACGGTATGAATGTGGTGCAAAAAGCCGCTGCTATTCGCACCAGCCTACCTATTACCAACAATATTTTACTATCTTCCGAGAATTCCCGTCTAAAACTCACCGCCACTAATTTGGAGATGGCTATCACGTGCTGGATAGGCGCTAAAGTAAGTAAAGAGGGCGCCGTTACCGTACCAGCCGTCACTTTAGGTAAAATCGTCACCGAGTTGCCAGATGAACTAGTGGAGATGGAGGTCTCTGACCGCGAAGTTTTAAGCCTGAATTGCGGTAATATCTTTTCCAAAATAAGCGGCACTGGTACTGAAGATTTTCCGACTGTGCCACAGATTAAAAATGGCATCAATCTTAAAATAAATGCTGGTGATTTTAAAAAAGCCGTGCTACGTGTAGCTTTTGCCGCCGCTGCCGACGAATCCCGACCAGTTTTGACCGGCGTATATACTGAATTTAATGGTAAAGAGCTAACATTAGCAGCTGCTGATGGTTTTAGATTATCCGTTGATAAGATAGCTTTATTAGAAACAGTAAGCGAAAGCGATAAGATTATCGTACCGGCCCGTACTTTAAACGAAGTTGTACGTCTTATAAACGACAACGACCCCGATGTGCAGATTACCATTGATAAAGAAAAAAATCAGGCTCTTTTCCGCCTAAAAGAAATAGAGATTGTTACTAATCTTCTGGCTGGCAATTTTCCACCTTATGGACAGCTTATCCCCAAAGAATATACTACTAAAGCTATTGTAGAAACCGCCGCTTTTACTCGCGGCAATCGCGTGGCACGCATTTTTGCCGAAGGTAGCGGTATTGTGAAATTGGAAATCGGCGGCAGTAAAATGGCTATCTCGGCACGTGCCGAGGAAGTTGGTGAAAATAAAAGCGAGATCGAAGCAGCTATCGAAGGCCATTCAAATAAAATTGCTTTCAACGGTAAATATATCGCCGATGTATTGGCAGTAATACATTCCAGCGAAGTAGCTCTGGAAATGATTAATCCACAAAGTCCGTGCGTCATCCGTCCGGTAGGCGACAATACTTATATACATGTCATCATGCCCATGTTTATACAGTAACGTTTTAATATAATCGCAAACATCAAGGGCGGGCTTACCGCCCTTTTTGTTTTGTTATGCAAACGCAGATCGCCCTTGCACTTTATATCATTTCATTGGATAATTAATAATTCAAAAATAATTTATGCATAGTATTAAAATAGAAATGAGTATCAACAATAATTGCCATTACAGCAGCGGCATAACCTACCCTCAAGGTTTTTGGGCCAGTGGCATCTGCGCTGGAATTAAAAAAAATAAAGAAGCTTTAGACTTAGGTGCTATTATTAGCTCTGTACCGGCAATATGTAGTGGTGTATTTACGCAAAACCGTTTTTGTGCCCCTTCGGTTTCTTACTCACGCAAGATAGTTAAAGAAAACACCATACGTGGTATATTAATAAATTCCGGCAATGCCAATGCTGGTACCGGCCAAGAAGGCATACTAAACGTATTAAAAATGGGCGAAATGGGCGAAAAAGCTTTTGGTTTACCACCGCAGAGTTTAGCTATTGCCCAAACAGGTATTATCGGCGTACAGATGGATATGAACAAAGTACAGGACGGTTTAAGAAAACTCAATATTGAGCCTTGTAATTCATATGCTTTTGCCAAAGCCATCATCACCACCGATACTGTAGTTAAAGAATACAACGCTGAGATAACTACCCTAGACGGTAATTACCGTATTGGCGGTGTTGCCAAAGGCAGCGGCATGATTCATCCCAATATGGCTACGTTGCTGGCTTTTTTCACTACTGATGCCAAAGTGCAAAAAGAATTTTTGGATAAAGTGATAAAAGAAGTTACCGACAGTACTTTTAATATGATAACGGTAGATAAAGATACATCAACCAATGACAGCACTTTTATAATGGCCAATGGCTTGAGCAATATAGAAATAAAAGAAGGCAGTGCCAATGCTATACAATTTACTGACGCCATCAAAGAAGCCTTTATTAATTTAGCACAAAAAATAGTGCGTGATGGTGAAGGAGCTACTAAATTCTTGACGGTAAATGTCTTCGGTGCTAAAGATATCGAACAAGCACGCACTTGTGCCCGTGCCATAGCGGCTTCGCCTTTGGTAAAAACCGCCGTGCATGGTCAAGACCCCAACTGGGGACGTATTATCGCTGCTGCTGGTTACAGCGGAGCTGAAGTTAATGTAGATACCACCTCTCTTTTTATCGGGCCAATTTGCATATTTGACAACGGTACTCCACAAGGGCAAAACTTAAAAGAGGCTAATTTGGAAATGCACAGAAAAGATGTTATTTTTAATTTATATTTAAATATCGGTGAGGCCGATGCCACTGCCTGGGGTTGTGACTTAAGCGGCCAATATGTCACCATCAACAGCGAGTACAGCACATAATGAGTAAAGATATTATAGTCATCAAACTTGGTGGTTCTATTTTTGAAGAAAAAGATACTTCTTTAGATGATATTGCCACTTTATATGAACATGGCCAAAAGCTAGTTATAGTTCACGGCGGTGCCGCTAAAGTTTCTTTATGGCTTAGCAAAATGAATATACCAGTAGAAATAGTTGACGGTGAACGTGCTACGACATCTGAAAGCTTAGAAGTGGTAACTGCTGTTTTGAGTGGTCTGGTTAATAAAGAAATTACCGCCGCTTTACTGGATAAAGGCGTTAAAGCCTGCGGTTTGAGCGGAGTGGATGGTAGTATAATAAACGGCAAAATGCGTGGTGGCAAAATGGGTTTGATGGGAGACATATCTAGAGTAAATATTACTCTGTTACAAACCTTGTTGAATAAAGGCTTTACACC
>WRFJ01000016.1 GCA_009778865.1 Chloroflexota bacterium
AAATAAAGTAGTGAAAATAGATGAAGCCATAATTAAAGCTGCTACCAGCGATGCTGGCGCCCGTGGCACCGGTGGTATGATAACCAAAGTAAAAGCCGCTAAAACAGCTGGCGAAAGCGGCATCCCGACCATTATTACTAAAGGCAGCACTCACAATGCTATTTTGAATGTTTGTAGTGATAATTATAATGGTACCTATTTTGCCCCCTCGAGTGATCGTTTGGAAAGTAAAAAACGTTATCTTACCAGCGGTCTAACAGTATGCGGCCAATTAATAGTGGACAGTGGCGCAGCTAAAGCTTTAAAAGAAAAGGGTTCTTCATTATTGCCTAAAGGTATTATAGCGATAAGCGGTATTTTTGCCAGCGGTAATGTGGTGGCTATAGTCAATCAGCAAGGGCAAATATTTGGTTACGGCTACAGCAATTACAGCGCAGCTGAGGTAGATAAGATTAAAGGACAACACAGTAAAGATATCATAAACATTTTAGGCCTGCATTTAGGTGACGAAGTCATCCATGCCAATAATTTAGTCATCACTGAAAAAGGAGTTTTATAAATGGCCGTAGGCAAACTTTACGATGAAAAAGGCTATTTGGTAGATGTCAACTATCGCTTATTTAATGAGCAAGAGCACAACTGGTGGGGTGAACTAGTTTTTACAGAGTTTAGAAAAGTTGATGACGGTAGTTATATTTTTGAAAACGCGGCAGGAAAACGCGGCAGGTGTGTAATACGTAAAAAGGTCAATAAAGCCGTTTCTTCAGTGCCACCTTTGTTTTTTTATCGCTTCCATGGTACTAGCGCCATAGAATAAACTCCATTATAGAAGAAGAAAGTTATGTTCACTGCAAATAATTTAGAAATCAAAATAAAAACACTATATGATAAATGCCAAGCAGCTAAAGTAGCTTCTAAACAACTAGTTAAAGCCAGCACTGAGCAAAAAAATAAAGCTATATTAGCTATAGCACAAGCTTTACGTAAAAATAAAGAAGCTATATTAGCCGCTAATAACGAAGATATGCAAAAAGCTAAAGAGGGCGGCATGAGCGAAGCTCTTTTGGACCGCCTGCTGCTGACAGACACTCGTATAGAGAGCATGGCCAAAGATACAGAAACTGTATCTAAATTAACTGATCCGGTAGGTGAGATTTTTGAAGAAAAAACACTACCTAACGGCCTTATTTTAGCTCGCAAACGCGTACCTTTGGGAGTGATCGCTTCTATTTACGAAAGCCGTCCCAACGTCACCATAGATGTCTCGGTTTTATGCCTAAAAGCCGGTAATGCTACTATTTTACGTGGTGGTAAAGAAGCTTTGAATTCCAATAAGATACTAGCCGATTTGGCTATTAAAGCTGTCCAAGAGATCAATTTGCCTCAGGCTTCAATTACTTTTATAGATGATACCGACCGCGCTTTAGTACCCGAACTTTTACATATGAACAATCTGATAGATTTGGTTATTCCCCGCGGCAATGCCGCTCTAATAAATCTGGTAAAGAGCTCATCTACTATTCCGGTGGTAGCCGGCGGCATAGGTGTCTGTAATATATATGTAGATAAAAGTGCCGATGTAGATATGGCAGTGCGTATTTGTTATAACGCCAGAGTACAGCGCCCTACCGTCTGCAACTCTATGGACTGCCTATTAATCCATAAAGACCTTTTACAAAGCCATTTAGTGCTTATTGCTCAGAAATGGAATGAGGCCGGTGTAGAAATACGTGCTGACAAGAAAGCTTTGGAGACATTGCAAAAAATAGGTGGATTAAAACTAAAAAAAGCTGGCGAGCAAGATTACGGTACTGAATTTTTAGCTCTTATAGCAGCCGTGAAAACTGTAGATTCACTGGATGAAGCTTTAACACATATAGAAAAATACGGCAGCGGACACAGTGAAGCTATCATCACCAAAAACGAGGAAAACGCTGAACGCTTTTTAAACGAAGTAGATGCTGCTGCCGTGTATGTTAATGCTTCTACACGTTTTACTGACGGTGCTCAGTTTGGTTTGGGTGCTGAACTGGGTATTTCTACTCAAAAAATGCATGCCCGCGGTCCGTTGGGTCTAAAAGAAATAACTTCTTATAAATGGATTATCCGTGGACAGGGTCAGGAGCGCCCTTAATGATTAGACTAGATAAAAGACAAGCCAATGAGTTGCGTAAACTAAAATTTATTACCGATTATCAGGAATTTGCTTTAGCTTCAGTATTGGTGGAAAGCGGTAAAACTAAAGTAATCTGTGCTGTTTCAGTAGAAGACAAAGTACCTATTTTTTTAAAAGGTGAAAAGCAAGGTTGGATTACTGCCGAATACGCTATGCTGCCCGGTTCCACCGACACACGTAGTGCTCGCGAAACTTTAAGACCAGCTGGTAGAAGCCAAGAAATCTCCCGACTCATCGGACGCTCTTTACGCGCCGTGTTTAAAGCAGGCTATTTGGGCGAACGCACCTTGCTCGTAGACTGCGATGTTTTGCAAGCCGATGGCGGTACACGGACTGCTGCTATTTCCGGTGCTTACGTAGCCGTTTATATTGCCTGTTTACAACTTATCAAAATGGGTGTTATCTGCCACATGCCTTTAAGCGAAGGCTTAGCTGCAGTATCTGGCGGTATAGTAGATGGTCAAATATTACTTGATTTAGCCTATAATGAAGATGCAGCAGCTTCCTCTGATTTTAACATTGTAGCTACTGAAAGCGGCTCTTTGGTAGAAATACAAGGCAGCGCTGAAAAAGCACCTTACAGTCTAGCAAAACTTAATGAAGTACTGATACTGGCACAAGACAGCATTAAAAATATAATTGCTGTACAAAAAGCAGCCATAGACGAATGGAAACTAATCCATGGCTAATTACAAGCCGATACTTAGTATATTAATCTCTTAAAGAAAAATACCAGTCAAGATTGTTTTTATCGGCATTAGCATCTAAAGCTTCTTTCACTGTAGTAGGAGGCGACATTAAGCCTTTATCACCTTCTTGCCAAGCCGCCGGAGCAGCCATTTGACTACCGTTAAATTTTTTGAGAGCCTTTAATACTCGTAATACTTCAGCAGCGTTGCGTCCAACTTCAGATGGATAGTAAGAAGCATAGCGTACTGTTTGTGTATCATCAATAATATATAGACAGCGAGCTGTTTGGTGGGCGTTTTCTTCTTCACAAATCATGCCGTACTCCATAGCTAAAGAACCATCAACATCGGTAGCTATGGGAAAGCTTATTTGAACACCAGTTTTATCAACTAGAGAAAGCACCCAGGCAATATGCGAATTTAAGCTATCAAAAGAGATAGCTAATATTTCGGTACCCAAAGCTTTAAATTGCCCATGATATTTAGCAAAATCTAATAACTCACTGGCAGAAACCGGAGCAAAATCAGCATTGTATGAGAAAAGTATTAGCCATTGATTACTGTAGTCATTTAGCGTTTTTGTACCCATAGTGGTCGGCACATTAAAATGCGATGCCTTTTCTCCCAGACGCGGTATATTTATATAATCCTCTTCGTCTCCATGGTTATGTTCATGATTATGGTGTTCATGTTCATGATCATGGTTATGATTCTGATGTTCGTGTGGTATTTGGCACATAACAATCTCCTTGTATTTTAAAAAAATCGTAATATACAAACATTATTTCGTTAAATGATATTATAGAGCTTTTAGAAATGAGAAACTGACTATAACATTGACATAATTATATAAACAAGCACCAAAAAAGCCAAGTACAGTTTATGAATAGATTTGATGACAATCTGCTGTATGTTTTTTACTTTTTGACAGCCTAAAATTTATCAAATATTGTTTGTTCGTAATTAAAACTTGTTTATCTTAGCTTTAAAATCACTTAATGCCAAATTGCCTATCTCAATAATCTTGTAACGACTACGGTGTCCGCTTTTGATAGTTATGTCTTGTTTTTTGACAGAAAGTATCTCAGACAAAAATTCCATCAATTCTTGGTTGGCTTGACCTTTCTCGGGGACAGCATTTAATTTTATTTTTAAACTACCATCTTGATTAAAACCTATTATTTGATTTTTGGCGGTTTTAGGCAACACATGTATTTCTATGATTACCATTTTAATCCTATATAAATGCTATAATATTCATAATATTAACACCCTAAATATATTAAAGTCTATTTAAGAGAACTAACTATGACAGCTAGCACTGATGTTGTTTCGGCTTTATACCAAATTTTAAAAAAGCGTAATCTTACTTTATGCACCGCTGAGTCAGCTACTGGTGGTCTCATATCACATTTAATTACCAATATGCCCAGTATCTCCGAGGTGTATATGGGCGGTATTTGCACTTACAGTAACCAAGCCAAAGAAGAACTACTGGGAGTTTCCCAAGAGACTCTAAAAGAAAAAGGTGCAGTATCCCAAGAAGTAGCTCAACAAATGGCGTTGGGGGCTTGCAGGCTTTTTAAAGCTGATGTCAGCGTGTGTGATACCGGTATTGCCGGTCCAAACGGACAAACAGAGACTAAACCTCTAGGGCTTTTTTACATAGGCGTATGTGTTCAAAAACAAACGTTTGTTTTTGAACACATATTCAATGGCACACGTTTGCATATAAAAAATACTGCTGCCGAAATGGCTTTGAAATTATTAAAAACTGCGCTGGAAAACTGCTAAATGAACGAACCGACCGTCATGATCTCGACCTTTGCAGTGCATCAAAATAAAGTGTTGCTATTAAAACGCAGCAGCTTAATAGCCAATAATCGTCATATTTGGTCAGCTATTTCTGATTATTTAGATATAAAATATCTTCTATATTGTCTAAAAATCACTGGAAAGTAGACTGGAAAAACATCTCAAATTCATCCATAGTTAGCCGTAAAGTTATGCTATTGCCGTTTATTTAAAATTTTTTAAAGTTAAATTATTGTAAAATAACGGCATAGTATTTCCGCTTCAATATGCTAGTCCATTTTAAAAAGCGCTACAAGGTGCTATAATTAATTTCGTGAGTTTTAGGGATATGAGAGAAAGACTCAAAGACAGCAAAAAAGCTACTTAATTAAATTGGGGGTAAAGATATGAAATCTCTGATAGAGAGAAATCCGCTGGCAAAAGCGCTCGGTAAACTGACTAGCGAGTTTACCAAAGAAGACATTAAAAAGTACATTATTGATAATAATATTGAAATGGTCAACTTCCGTCATATGGGTCGGGACGGACGATTAAAGTCTCTAAACTTCTATATAAACAGTGAAGCTCAGCTGGATAAAATTTTATCCATCGGCGAACGCGTAGATGGCTCTTCCTTATTAGAGGCTATTGACGCCGGCTCTTCTGATCTTTATGTTATTCCTCGTTACAGCACCGCTTTTATTGATCCTTTCTCAGAAATTCCTACCATCAATATGCTATGCTACTATTACACCAACGAAGGTCAGATTTTGGCTTCTTCTCCTGAAGCTACTTTAAAAAATGCTGCCGAAAAGATAAAGAAAGACACCGGCTATGAATTTTATGCTTTAGGTGAGTTAGAATATTATCTTTTCGGTCCTAAAGATGAAAATAAACTGTTTCCCGCAGTGGAGCAGGGTTCCTATCAAGATTCAGCTCCTTTTACCAAATGGAATGATTTCCGTGATGAGGCTATGCAACTTATTACAATGTGCGGCGGCAACATCAAATACGGGCACTCAGAGGTTGGTGCCATACATACTGATGAATACGACATGGAACAGCATGAAATCGAATTTTCTCCTGTACCGGTGGTAGAAGCTGCCGACCAGTTGAACATCGCCAAATGGATCATGCGTAATCTGGCTAATCAATACGGCGTAAATATTTCTTTTGCCCCTAAGATAATGGTAGGCCATGCTGGCTCTGGTTTGCACTTCCATACTATGCTGGTAAAAGATGGTAAAAATGCTTTTGTTAATAAAGAAGGTGAGTTGACCGAGACAGCCCGCAGAGCGGTAGGTGGTTATTTGAAATTTGCTCAGAGTTTAACGGCTTTTGGCAATACCGTACCCACTTCTTATTTGCGTTTAGTACCTCATCAGGAAGCCCCCACCAATGTGTGTTGGGGCGAACGTAACAGAAGCGGTCTAGTGCGCATTCCTTTGGGCTGGCGTAATGTACGCAACATGGCTGAAGAAGCCAATGGCGTTAAAGTAGATATACCCGCTTTTATCAATCCGCAGACTGTAGAATTCCGCGCTCCCGATGGCTCGGCCAATATTTATTTAACTTTAGCCGGTTTGGTAACGGCTGCTCGCTGGGGTCTTTTAAACAATGAATCTTTAGACATTGCCGAGAAGCTAGCTATTAAAGTTAATATCTTTGCTCACGGTAACGAGAAATTCCAGGAATCGTTACCTCAATTACCTCAGTCTTGTGCCACTTCCGCCGATTTCTTAGAAAGAGACAAGCAGTTCTATTTGGAAGGTGGTTTCAGCCCCAGTTTAATAGACAATGTTGTTAAGAAACTTAAGAAATATGATGATGCCAAACTCAGCGAAATTGTTTTCGGCGACAAAGCAGCGACAGCTCAAGTTGTAGAAAAATATTTACACAGCTAAATTACTGCTATTAAATAAAATAAAATGGGAACACTCGAAAAGTGTTCCCATTTTATTTTATTTAACTTATTTATAACTTAGCGATTTTTAGCAGCGTAACAATCGGAACAAAGAACCGGTTTGCCCAAGCGGGGCTCAAACGGCACTTTGCAACTTTGACCACAATCATTGCAAACCACATCATACATTTTGCGAGGAGCAGACGAAGAATCGTTTTTCTCGCTTCTTTTCTGACGACGGCAGTTTAAGCAACGTTTGGGCTCATTAGCATAACCTTTTTCAGCAAAAAAGGCCTGCTCGTCGGCGGTAAATACAAAGGCACTACCACAATCGACGCAATTAATTTGTTTGTCAGTGTAATTCAAAGGGATAACCTCCTGAAGATTTGCTATGCCATTGCTTGGTAAACCGTTGGTATTTTGCTCTCCAAGAGTTACCCAACCATGTCTAGCTATAGACAGCATTATACACCATAAGCTTTAGTAATAGCAAAAAATTTTTATTGTTGATAATAAATGAAAATTAGCGTTATAATATAATAATTGAAAAATTTTCTCAATTACAATATAAAAATATGCTACAAGATAATTTAAAAGACATCTTTAGAGAATATGAATACAAGTTTACACCACAAAGAAAAGCGGTGGTGAGTGTGTTATTTAAAAACAGTCTGCCCATGACTGTACACGATATTTTTCTCAAAACTAAAGAAAAGTATGCCGATATCGGCTTAGCTACTGTTTACCGTACATTGGACGTACTGCAAGTGGCATCTGTGCTGGGTCAAGTTAAAAAACGCTATGCTCCGGCTTACTATCTAAAACAAAGACATGGCTTTACTCTCACCTGCTATTCATGCGGACAAAACAGCCCCGAACCACCATCGCTGGCCCAAGCTTTGGAACAGGCTGAAAAAGAAATGGGCTTTAGATTACAAAATTTAAAAGTAGTGGGATTATGCCAAGATTGTGCTCATAAATAATTGTATGAAAAGAGTTTTATTATTTTTTATTCTAATAGCAACCTCACTTTTAAGTGTATTATCATGCGTGCCGCATAATAATGACTCCGACAGAATTAATATTGCCGTTTCTATTGCTCCTTATGGTGATTTAGTGCGCCAAATAGGCAAAGATAAAGTTAGCGTTAGAGTTTTGGTGCCGCCAGGACGTACACCACATGATTATGAGCCGCCACCATCGGCAATGACACGCATTGCTACAGCTCAAGCCTATCTGGCAGTGGGCAGCGGTATAGATGTGGAAAGACAATACCTTGATAAGATTTTAGCGCAAAATAACCATCTGGCTTTTTATGACTTAAGCGTAGGTATAGAATTACTGGATGGTCATGGACATGAAGAAAACCGGAGCCACGAACATGAAGGCGGTGACCCTCATGTGTGGACTTCAGTAGAAAATTCGATTATCATCGCATACAATATTTATCTGGCGTTATGCCAGCTAGCCCCGCAGTATAGTGATTATTTTGCACAAAATTTACAGAACTATACACAACGAGCCAATAAGCTGATTAATGATATTAACAATCTTTTTGTCGATATGCAGCGTAATATTTTCTTCACATATCACGGTTCAATGTCTTATTTTGCCGATGAATTTGGTTTGGAACAAATATCTATTAAAGCTGAAGGTAAAGAAATAACGCCAGCATCTTTAGCCAACAAAATAGATCAAGCTAAAAAATCTAGTGTTAAAATGATTTATGTGGAGAATGAATATAGTGACAGCGTAGCTAAAGTAGTAGCCGAAGAACTAAAGGGGCAAGTCTTGCATATCAATGCTTTATCAGATAATTATCTGGCAGCTATGTGGCAAAATGCCTTAAATCTGTGGGAAGGACTTAAATAAACGATGGCACAAAATGTCTTAAAATTTAACAACGTCTCTATAAGTTACGGTCAGCATATGGTGCTAAAAGACGTAAATATCAGCATAGACGGCCCGGGTATGACCGCCATCATCGGACCTAACGGGGGCGGTAAGTCTACTCTGTTAAAAGCCGCATTAGGACTTATTGAAACGCAAAACGGAGAAATCCTTATTTTAGGACAAAAACCACACAAAAGTTGCTCTCAAATAGGTTATTGCCCGCAAGAGCAAAAACACGACCGTTTTTTTCCGGCTTCTGTATGGGAAGTAGCTGTTTCCGGACGGCTCGGTCTAAACAAAGGAAGTTTAACTTACACCAAAGAAGATTGTCAGGCCACCGAGGCTGCTTTAAAACAAACCGGGGTATGGCATTTAAAAAACAGACCTTTTGGTACTGTTTCCGGCGGCGAAAGGCAAAAGACCATTATCGCCCGTGCTCTTTGTGCCAATCCTAAGCTGCTTATTTTGGATGAGCCTTTCAACGCCGTAGATGAACAAAGCCAAAACGACCTGTATCATCTTTTTGCCGAGCTGGCTAAACGAAAATCTGTAATTATAGTTTCTCATGATACAGCAGCAGTAGCCGCTATTTGTTCAGATGTTTACTATGTAGCCGCCGGCAATGTCAGGCGTCCACAAAATTTGACCGAATTTTGTGCTCATGGTGCACATGACAAAGAGGAGCAAATTGGGAATATTTGAGTATGGTTTTATGCAAAATGCTTTAATAGCGGCTCTTTTGTGTGCTGTGATCTGCGGCGTGGTAGGTGCTTATGTAGTATCGGCACGCTTGGTGTTTCTTAGCGGCAGCGTGTCTCATGCTACTTTCGGCGGTGTAGGTTTAGGCTACTTACTAGGTTTTAATCCTATTATAGGTGCTTTTATTTTTGCTTTGGGCGGAGCCAGTATTTTATCACTTGCCCGTGAAAGAGGTGTTTCCGAAGATACTGCTGCCGGTGCTTTATGGCCAGCTGGTATGGCTTTAGGCGCTTTATTCATAGGCCTTTCCGCCGGATACGCCCCTGATCTTTTTAGTTATCTGTTCGGTAACATTCTCACTGTAACGTCATCCGATCTATGGCTTTTGGGTAGCGTAGTTATTCTTACTTTAGCATTGGTACTTACTTTTTCACGCCAACTGTTCCTGTATTGTTATGACAACGAATATGCCCAAACTCGCGGTATAAACACCAAAATGATCTCACTGATACTTTTTGCTTTGATTGCCATTGCCAGTGTGGCATTAATAAAAGTAGTGGGCATTATCTTGGTGATTGCCATGCTGTCCATGCCGGCCGGTATGGCCCGTCTTTTTACTAATACTCTTAGAAAGACTGCTTTATGGGCAGTAATCATCGCCGCCACTGTCAGTATAGCCGGTCTAGTAATATCTTTTTATTTAGATTTAGCTTCCGGTGCCGCCATTGTAGTACTTTTAGCCATAGTATTTGCCGTAGCTATCTTGCTCAAAAATATTTTAAAAAAGTTATAAAATTAATATGAGCAAGTTTTATACTGAAACTATGTTTTTGGTATTTTAAAAAATAATTTTTTGAATTTGGGAGGATACTTACTATGGCCGGAGTTAAAAGAGAGGGCGAAGAATATATTTGCGATATTTGCAACAATAAGGTAATAGTAACCAAAGCAGGCGGAGGTGCACTGGTCTGCTGCGGTGTACCCATGCGTCAAGAACTTAATAAAGATGAAGATTTTTAGAGAATATTAATTCAGGCTTAAGTTTAAGGGTATATCTAATGACAGATTTGAGCTTCATCTTAAAGAAACAAAATTCAGATCTAACCATCGGAGCAATAACATCTACAAGGTCTTATTGAGAATGTTTATGGGAAATTCTCTTATCTAGGAGAGACCATTTTGTTTTTATATCAATTCTTCTATTTTCTGTTTCTTTTTGGATAAGTTTTTAATAGGTATAGTAAACCAAAATTTACTGCCTACACCTTGCACGCTTTCTACACCAATGTGGCCTTTATGGCCTAATATTAAGGTCTTGGCAATAGTAAGCCCCAACCCGGTACCACCACTTTTGCGTGAGCGAGATTTATCTATACGGTAAAAACGTTCAAAAATATTGGCTAACTCACTCTCTGGTATGCCCTCCCCAGTATCAATGACAGAAACTTTAATATTTTTATCATCGTGAGAGGCTTTTACCAACACCGTACCTTGCTCAGTATGAGCAATGGCATTGTTTAGCAGATTAGAAATAACTTGGTATATACGTTGCGGATCGGCCACAGTTTTGGGCAGCTCGGTTTCTTCATATTCCACGGCAATGCCGTGCTCGGAAGCTTCGTGCTGTTTGGCTAGATAAGCGCGTTGCAGTAAGATATTAATGTCTACTTCTTCCATATTTAGAGTTAGACTGGAGGTCTCAGCGATGCTTAATTGTTGTAAGTCACCTACCAAACGCGCTAAACTAGCAGCCTCCTCACTCAAACTCGTAATAGTACGAGCGTCGGGCTTCACTACGCCATCTTGAATAGCCTCCAAATAACCATTGATGTTAGTAAGGGGTGTACGTAATTCATGAGCAATATCAGCCACCATAGCTTTATTTGAGCGATGATTACTTTCAATTTCCGAAGCCATTTCATTAAAAGCATCGGCTAGTTGTCCTAGTTCGCTATCATCGTTAATTAACACGCGTATATTTAGTTTGCCAGCCGCCAAACTTTCAGTAGCCATAGTAAGTTTTTGTACAGGATTAATAATGCGCTTGGAAAGCACTATTGAGAAAACCACGGCGATAGCCAAAGCTGCTGCACAGGAAACAAAGAAAAAGCCGAAGAAGCGATCAGGCTCATATAAAGAACTGCCGCGAATATATAGAGAACAACTTTCAGAAGCAGTACCTGG
>WRFJ01000017.1 GCA_009778865.1 Chloroflexota bacterium
ATATTCTTCTAAACGGTCGCGTAGTGAGGCTACCGTTTCGTTTTTAAGTTCTTCTTCGTTGGTGGGCACAATACCCCAGGCTATAGCTTTACCTTGCCTAAAAAAGTCTTTTACCTGCTGTTGATATAACTCTAAGGTATATGCATACTTATAAGCGTCAAAATTTAAGACATCCAATTGCGGCATCTTCAGTAACATTTCCCAATCGGTGCGTCCGCATATATGTAAGCCTTTTAAACCTTGCAGGCTTTCCATAACTTGGTCCAACATGTCTGTTACTTCATCTTGAGAAAGGGGCAGATAGGCTGAGCCGAAGGATACCATCATAGGTTCATCTAAAAACAAAAGAGTGTGGGGCGAATGAGCGCGTAGTCTTGATTCCTGCCACATAGCTTTAAGGCGTAAAAACATGCATATGGCTTGACGTTTATTCTGATCGTAGATAATAGCTTTGCCCTTTTCGTCTTTTACCGAAGTGCCAAAAGTAAGGGGGCCGGTCATTTGTCCTTTGGCTATTGTGGGTGAAAGCGAGGCGGTATTCATATAAGCATTAAAACCACTGGCATATTGAAGTGAGAGATCGTATTTAGAAAAATCACCTGCTAAGTAATCTTCGTATAAACTACTAAATTCTACGGTAAAAGGCTGTTCCAGCACAGTAGCATTGTCGTCGGTATCAAGTACCAAGCCCGGAAATTTTTGGCTAAATTGCGATGCCATCTGCTCAAAATAATCACGCTTGGGCAATTGTGGCCAGGCTGCTATCTGCGGCAGATATTTTATTACCGCTAGCATAGCTTTTTGCGGGTCAGTGTGGGGCATTGAGCCAATCATAGTAGGCAGAATATTAAATACAGCTTTGCTCATAATATAAAACTTCCTGTTAAAAAGAATATGGCGGATAAAAAACGCCTTTTTCGCTGATAATAGCGGTAATAAAATCGGCCGGCGTTACATCAAAAGCTGGATTATAAACTTTAGTTGTATCCGGCGCAGTAGGTATGCCGTAAAAAGATGTTACTTCTTGTGCTGCTCTTTCTTCTATCACTATATCGTCTTTACTTTCGGCATCGGCATCAAAAGTAGAAGAAGGGGCGGTAACATAAAAAGGTATATTATGAGTTCTAGCCAGCACCGCTAAGTTATAGGTGCCTATTTTATTAGCAGTGTCTCCGTTTCTAGCAATGCGGTCAGCTCCCACCACTATGCTGTCTACTAAACCATGGCACATAATATATGCTGCCGTATTATCGGTGATAAGACGATAAGGAATACCCATATTTTTTAATTCCAAAGCAGTGATTCTGGCTCCTTGTAAAAGTGGACGCGTTTCATTGACGATCACACCAGTTACTTTTTGTTGCTTATAAGCCTGGGCAATCACTCCTAAAGCTGTACCTATACCGCTGCAGGCCAAAGGACCGGCATTGCAATAGGTCATTACCGTACCCTGGGGGATAACGGCAGCACCGTTATGGGCAATAGATGCGCAATGATTTTCTTCTTCTTGAGCTATTTGCCGGGCCTGTTCTATTAAAGCTTGCCTGGCAGCAGGTACATTTTGACAGTCGGCAATTACTTTCTGCATGCGTTCTAAAGCATAAGAAAGGTTTTTAGCGGTAGGACGGGTAGCGTTTATACCGATGGCAATTGTATGCAGCTGTTTTTCAAAATAACTGTAATCTAAACTGTCTGTGTGTAGAGCAGCTAGCGCCATAGCGTAAGCAGCGGTTATGCCTATAACTGGCGCTCCGCGAACCTGTAAGTCTTTGATGGATTTACATAAAACAGTATAATCTGCTGTAGTGACATATTCTATAGTAGACGGCAACAAGTCTTGACGCAAAAAACACACACAATTATCACCTGTCCATTCTATGGCATAAAGAGTTTTCTGATCTTTCATATTTAAAATTATAGCATAAAAGAGTGCTTATTAAGGTGCGCTGTTGTATAGTAAAGATTGTTTAGTTTAAACAACAGCGCTTATTTTTTTGTAGTCTTTACGATTTAGTTCCATCAGTATAAATGTTTGTCCTTTAATTAAACTCTCGCTCTTATTTTGGAAACCGCACTTGGCAAAGCAACGCTGGGCGGCCAAATTGTCCTTTAAGGTTTTAAGGTTTAATTTACGAATATCACGTTGGCTAAAAATATAATCGATGAGCTTTTTTACAGCAGCAGGACCGTAGCCTTTATAGCGGTCTTGCGCGTTGCCTATGATAACGCCTATCTCGACGCTTCCGTGTACAGGGTCAAAGTTATAGGCGGCGCAATTACCTATGTGGCGGCCGTTTATTTCTATAGCTAATTGTATTCCCAGAGCTGGGTTGTTTAGATTGGCTATATACAATATTTCATATTCATTATAAGGTATATTGAGTGGCTCGGTGGCGTTTAAACGGCATAGCTGTCTATCGGTTTGCCAAGCATATTCGCAGGCGGCATCAGCAACAGCTTTGTCCCTAAGAAGCACAGAATGAGTCAAGATCATCCTCTTCCTCTTCTTCTATTATGTCGCTATCGTCCGTTTTATGTTTGGGCAGGGTATACTCGTCCATTTCTAAAATAGCTTCTTTAACTGCTCCAGATACGCTTTCGTTATCGTCAACAACCATTTCGTTTAAAAGAATTTTAGCTTCGCGGCCGCCTATTTTACGCAAAGCCTCCACTATAGCTAAGCGCACTTCCAAATCATCATCGTGTACGCACTGACGCAAGTAGCTTACTGCTCCTTCGTCTTCCATTTCGCCACAGGCAGTAATGGCCTCATATCTTTCTTCCGGCTCCTCGCTTGTCAATTCGGTAACTATAACGGGTAGCCACATGAGCTTAGCACTTTTACCCATAGCGTATATGGCGGCTATTTTTAATTTTTTATTACCGGAAACGTAAGCTTGTTTTATAACTTCAGTCACTTTTTCGCAACTAATAGGGGCTATAGACTCTAAAGCTCGGGCTTTGACGAGGGTGTTTTCGGTGGGGTCCTCTAATATCTTATAGAGAGCATTAGTCAACCGTACGGCAAAAGCTTCGCGCAGTTGCCCCAACTCTACTAATAAAGCATATTTACCTAAAGCTGCTGCGGCTTCAGCACGCACCTCTTGACTACGGTCTTTTTCCATAAGACGCACCAAAGGCTCCAAAAGCGAAGGTTGCTCATTTTCCCATAAGCCGCGGATAGCCAAAATTTTAGTTTGCTCATCTTTATCGTTAAGCATAAATCGGAAAAGATTATCAAAAGAAAGAGTAGTATTACTATCAGCTAATTCAGTTAATCGCTCAGCTATACTGCGTTTGCGCTCAGCCGGCAAAAACTCCCAAGCTATACGTACCTGAATAATATTTTCGGTCGATAAATCGGAAAGGGTGGCTAACTCACTGCTTTTCATAACAGTCGTGTTGTTTCTAATGTGGCTTATAACTTCAGATAAAATTTTTGTTGGTTGAGCCATTTTGTTATCTCTCGTCAGGTTCGTCTTCCGGTAAATCTTCATCATCATCGTACTCTTCACTTTCCCAAATAGGTTCAGTGAAAAAGTCTATATAATCACCCATAGCTTCGGCAGTTACCTGCTTGATTTTTTCTTTGGCTTCTACAGCAGCAGCTTCCATCTCAAAAGTATTTAATTGTATGCCTAAAAGTTCGCGCAATATTTTTAAGATAGCTAGCGAAGCTTGTGGATTGTTCATTTTGGCAGCATAAGAAGGTACTTCACCCAAAAGGCAGGCTGCTGACAAACCTCTTTCTTTGGCTACACCCAATAAAATGCCATTTAGACCGCTTATTTGGAAATTGCCGCCATTATGCAGGTCAATGCGTTTTGACAGTTCATCTGCCGTTTGACGGTCTGTGTAAGCTGACCATACACGTGAAGTCTCGGTATGATGTATCTGTGTCAGTGCGGCAGCACAAGTGTATATGCGTTTTACGCCGAAACGCTCGGCTAAGTCGGTTATCATATGAGCCATTTCATAGCCTTTACTTTTAGGCTGGTCGTCACCAGAAAAAAGTATAATGTCGCGTTTACCTGCTACATCGTTTTTATAATAATAAAAACGGCTTTCGGGAAATTTAGGCTCTTCTACAAAACCATTTTTAATACTGACACCTATGGGGTCAAAAAAGTAACTATCTTTAATATACGCCAGATCTTTAAAAGGCAATTGTTTCATCAGATAATTGGCTGTTAGCATGGCCACATTAGCGATGCCCGGCCAAGCGGCTATCAAATACGGCTCATTTAGTATTGGTCTGGCGGTTAGTCTATATAATTTATCCATATGTTGGCTTTACTCTACCTTAATATACCTAATTCTAGCCTAATAAAGACTTAAATTCTACAATTTATTTATAGGCTTTTATAAACATTTTTGTTATTTACACCAGTTATTTTATTGAGAAGCCACGTAAACTTTAGGAAACATAAAAGAAGGCGTATAAAAAGAATCGGTAAAACGTCCGTCGCTGCCCATATCGCCGATTTCTTTAAGCAGTTCAAATACGTTGCCGCTAATCATGACGTCTTTAACGCGGCCTGTTACTTGACCATCTTCTATTTTGTAACCCAAAAGCACGTTACCGCTAAAGTCTCCGCTAAGTGTATTGCCTTGCCCGGCACCCAGTAGTTTTTCTACAACAAGGCCTTCTTTAATACCGGCTATCATATCTTTTAGGGGTGTCTTGCCGTTGGGTATCATCAGGTTGGTAAATGAAGCACCACTCACATTACCACCTCCTCTGGCTGCTGACGAGGTACTGTTTACACCGGCCTGCCAGGCCGTTTTAATATCATAAATAAAATTATTAAGCACTCCGTTTTGGCATAAAGCAAGATTACGGCTGGGCGTACCTTCATCGTCAAAAGGTCGTGAAGCTGGACGTAAATTTAAAGTTTGCGCATCGGTTAAGCTAAAGCAACTGTCAAAGATTTTCTCACCAAGTTTTTTAGCCAAAGGAGAGGCGCCCATAAAGACCGTTTTGCCATTAAGAGAAGATAGTAAAGACGGCATAAAAGAAGCTGTAAAACCTTCGGCAGTAAAGATTACCGGCATAAAACCACTTTTTACTTCTTTATTACTTTGAATAGCCCAATCATATTGGCGTTTAACTTCTTTTTGCATGTAGTCAAAATCTAATTCGGCGGTGACTATACTTTCGCCACTGCCCAAAAACAGCATATCGGTGCCTCTTACTAAAGTGCCGCCAATATAAGCTCCGTAGTCACTTGATTGATAGCTGCCTTCAAAACCCTCACTGTTAATTAAGTGTATACTGCTACTGCTTTTTTCTATTTGTGCTTCAGGCACAATGTCACCGTTTAATTCTTTAACAAAATCACATAAACTTTGACAGTTTTGCATCATTTGTTCGGTGCTTACTTTTTCTACCAGTAAGTCATAGGTTTGTACTTGAGGTAATTCTGCAGTACTTGGCAGTTTGTAACCTACTTCTTGACCAAATTTAGCACATTCCAATGCCATGTTCACTAGCTCTTTTTTACCGGCTGCCCCTACTGTTACGGCAAAACCTTCACGCCCGTCTTTTACTAAGCGCAAAGCCCACAATTCGGTTTCTTTGCCTTCCACGCTTTTTAAAGCACCGGCTTCAAAAGATACCGGTGTAGTACTGCTTTTAGCATAATATACTTCGGCTATCTGAGCCTGTTTTTTAGCCAAATTTAAAATATCTTCCATCTTTTTTAGGCTCCTGCTACCAGACAATTATTTATAACAATATGCGGGCTGCCGTCAGCTACCGGTAGGGGGTATTGCCCGCCTTTTCCGCAACCACCGCCTTCGCAGTAGCTTAGATCACTTCCGATAGCACTTATATTATGCAAAGTCTCAAAAACATTGCCGGAAAGCATGATGGGTTTTAACATTTCTTCTATACGGCCTTTTCTAATCATAAAAGCTTGTCCGGCTGAAAAGGTAAACATCTCCATTGAAGTCTGACCGCCGTACCAATTTTTAACATAAATACCTTCTTTAATATTGGCAATCATTTCTTCTGTAGAAGGACCTTGAGGATTAGCGGCAATATAAGTATTACTCATGCGCACAATGGGCTGGTGGCGATAGTTGATGGCGCGTGCGCTTCCGGTAGGACATTCACTCATTTTAGCTGCTGTTTCTCGTGAATGCAGACGCCCGGTCAGCACTCCTTCTGTAATCAGCATATTTTTATGCGCCGGGGTGCCTTCATCGTCAAAAGCATAAGAGCCTCGTAGATTGGGCACTGTGGGGTCATCAATAATAGTGAGGTATTTTTTACCAAAAACAGTACCCAGCTTCATAGTCTCTTGCATTTGCGGATTTTCATAAAGAAAATCAGCCTCCGAAAGATGGCCGAAAGCTTCGTGTACAAAAACACCGGCAATAACTGGATTAAGTAATACAGTATAGCGTCCGCCTACTACTGCCGGAGCTTTAAGCAAGTCTATGGCATTTTGTGTATGGCTTTCTATTTGGCCATGTAACTTAAAGAGTTTAGAAGGATCACCTAAAGCGCCTTCAGAAAGACTGGACTGCTGCACTTGGCCGTTTTTTTCAGCAATAGCGCTCATAGATAAAGTGGCGTCAGCTCTCTCCTGTGCTATTAATGAACCTTGCGAATTTAAAAATACTTTCTTTTTCCAGCTCTCATAGTAGCCCAGCATACTGGTCTGCAAGTCTTTATGTTCCCAGATTATCTCGTTATATTGATCAAGCACTTCTTTTTTAGCTGCTAAAGGTGTATCAAAAGGAGTAACCGAAGTGTTGGGCTTTATATCTTGATGATGTACATTCACATCGGCTAAAATGCTTTTTTGTCCTTTTTGCGCCATATGGGCTAAAGATACTGCTTCATTTAGCTTATTTCTAAGTTCATCTAAAGAGTTAAAACTAACAAATCCCCAGCCGCCTTTATATAAAGCACGTACACAACCGCCGCTGTCGGCTGTGCGTGAAGCTACTTCTAAAAGCTTGCCTCTATAACTTATGCGCCCACTTTTGCCTTCTTCCAGACGCACTTCTGCATAGTCGGCCTGAACTTTTTTAAGCCAGGGGGCGATATCGTTAGCAAATTCTTGCATATTATTTGGCATATAAAATTACTTCCTTACTAATCTATTGATTTAATCTAATTGTATGTTGCTTGCAAAACACTGTCAAACCTTGGCATTTTTTAAAACAATTTTACGTTTATTTTAATGCTTTTAGTATCAATAATATGTCATTTTAAGGAATATATATAGCCGCTGGTTAATGCATATGTTATTATTATAATATATCCGGCAGGCAGCATATTGAAGAACGGGAGCTAAATATTATGAATATTATGAGTAAAGAGGAAAAAAGAGTATCTGCTAACGAAGCAGGTAGCGGCTGGAACTGGGGCGCTCTCCTAATTCCGGCTTTTTGGGGGCCGGGTAATGGTCAATGGTGGGCAGTGTTATTACTAGCCCCGTTTATTATTGGCGCATCTAATTTTCTTAGTTCTAATGATGAATGGTTCGTATCTGCTGCTTTTTATCTTATGATGATAGCCTACATAGTTATTGTTACCGTGCTGGGTTTTTTTGGTAATCGTATGGCTTGGAGTGGCGGCAAACAGTCAAGTGTAGAGCAGTTTAAGTTAAATCAACTAAAATGGGCTAAATATGGTTTTCTCGCTTGTTTTTTGGGTTGGTTACTGTGGTATTGTCTTATAATTGGTAACATGATAGCTGGCGTAATATTTAATAGTAGCGTGACAGAAGTGTACGCTTTTGGTCCTATGTCTGGCACTATCGCCACTATAGCGTTAGGTCTTTTGCTGTACGGATTTGTTTATTACAACAAAAAAGTTAAAAGCTATGCACAAGAAATAAAATCATCTAAAATGCAAAACGAGGATGCATTATCGTCAGATACATTAATAAATAGCTAACTTTAATTGTCTTTTGGCGTTATATAATTAGCGAAGATAAATACTATTGCTAAACCGGCAGGTATTGGCGGCAAAATATATTTTATTTTTTTAAAAAATTCATATAAAAAGTTTATCAATCGTAAAATATATCTTGACCCACATGTCTATTTATGGCATAATTCCCTTTGTCGTTTCAACAGACGGCCCAAAATGAAGCTGAGTAGCTTTAAAATTAATAAGAAAATATCTTGGTTAAAGAAACCGATTTAAGCTTTTGCAGCTTGACACAGAGGAACGAAAGCTGATATAATTCTTATTTGTCGCCACTAATGGCGACTTATACCTTAACAACTGAATAGCGGAAGGAACCTCTGTCAATTTAGACAGAAACAATTACATAAAGAGTTTTCTTTATAACTAAGAGCTTTAATTAAATTGTTCATACAATTTGTATGGAGAGTTTGATCCTGGCTCAGGATGAACGCTAGCGGTATGCTTTATGCATGCAAGTCGAACGGAGTTATTTTAACAGCTTGCTGAAGAAATAGCTTAGTGGCAAACGGGTGAGTAACACGTAAGTAACCTGCCTCAAAGTGGGGGACAACTCCGGGAAACCGGGGCTAATACCGCATAATATGCTACAACATAAGTTGTATCATTAAAGCAGCAATGTGCTTTGAGAGGGGCTTGCGCCTGATTAGCTAGTTGGTAAGGTAACGGCCTACCAAGGCAACGATCAGTAGCCGAGCTGAGAGGCTCAACGGCCACATTGGGACTGAGATACGGCCCAGACTCCTACGGGAGGCAGCAGCAAGGAATTTTGGGCAATGGGCGAAAGCCTGACCCAGCAATACCGCGTGAAGGATGAAGGTTTTCGGATTGTAAACTTCTTTTCTTGAGGAAGAATAATGACGGTACTCAAGGAATAAGCCACGGCTAACTACGTGCCAGCAGCCGCGGTAATACGTAGGTGGCGAGCGTTATCCGGATTTATTGGGCGTAAAGAGAGCGTAGGCGGTTTGATAAGTAGGATGTGAAATCTATCGGCTTAACTGATAGACTGCGTTCTAAACTGTCAGACTAGAGGGCAGCATGGGCAAACGGAATTCCCGGAGTAGTGGTGGAATGCATAGATACCGGGAGGAACACCAGAGGCGAAAGCGGTTTGCAGGGCTGTTTCTGACGCTCAGGCTCGAAAGCGTGGGGAGCAAACAGGATTAGATACCCTGGTAGTCCACGCCATAAACGATGAGTACTAGGTATAGGGGGTATCGACCCCCTCTGTGCCGAAGCTAACGCTTTAAGTACTCCGCCTGGGGACTACGGCCGCAAGGCTAAAACTCAAAGGAATTGACGGGGGCCCGCACAAGCAGCGGAGCGTGTGGTTTAATTCGATGCTACGCGAAAAACCTTACCAAGATTTGACATGTTTATGACAGCTCTGGAAACAGAGTCTCCCTTCGGGGCATTTTCACAGGTGCTGCATGGCTGTCGTCAGCTCGTGCCGTGAGGTGTTTGGTTAAGTCCTGCAACGAGCGCAACCCTTATTGCTAGTTAAATTATCTAGCGAGACTGCCTCGTAAAACGAGGAGGAAGGTGGGGATGACGTCAAGTCAGCATGGCCCTTATATCTTGGGCTACACACACGCTACAATGGATAGTACAATAGGTTGCAATGGAGCGATCCGGAGCTAATCCGTAAAGCTATCCTCAGTTCAGATTACAGGCTGAAACCCGCCTGTATGAAGTCGGAGTTGCTAGTAACCGTAGGTCAGCATACTACGGTGAATACGTTCTCGGGCCTTGTACACACCGCCCGTCAAGTCATGAAAGTTGGCAATACCTGAAGTCGATGAGCTAACCCTTTTGGGAGGCAGTTGCCGAAGGTAGGGTCGATGATTGGGACTAAGTCGTAACAAGGTAGCCGTAGCGGAAGCTGCGGCTGGATCACCTCCTTTCTAAGGAGTTTGAAATACTTAGTATTTCTACTCTTATGGTCGATAGTTTACTTCTTGAACAGAAGATAAACTTTTTTCCTTCCGCTATTCGGTTGTTAAGAACCAAAACCCCGTGAGAACGGGGTTTTGTCTTTTTATGTTCAGAGTTATATAGTTTTTCAGCTATTTTTAATTTTATTGACTTCTAACTTAGTTGCGCGTTAATATACAGGTTGCGTTATGAAGCTTAATTACTTTATAATGTTATTCGGTTTTTACAAGGGCCATTAGCTCAGATGGTTAGAGCGCACGCCTGATAAGCGTGAGGTCCCTGGTTCGACTCCAGGATGGCCCACCATTTTGTTCATATCCGAACCTTGAGAGTTCATCGCTTTCAAGGTCGTTTATTATCTCATCAACCGATAATTTATCTCCGTCTTTGCCCTGCATGTTAAAGACAATTATAAGTTTGTCATTGTACAGTATTATTTTATTAGGGCCTGTTGAAAAACTAATATTGCAGTGTAGTCTGTCGAAAAACTACCCATAATGTTGTTTTGCTGCCATAAAATCATCTTCGTTACCCGCATGATCCAATTTTTTTGTAGATGATTTCACATCCAAGCTTATTATAAAACTGTACTGCCGGATTATTTTTTTGCACCGACAGCGACATTCGTTTATAACCGCACTCATGCGGCAACTTAAATAAGTGGGTCATGAGCATGGTGCCAATGCCTTCTCTGCAATATTCCGGCAGAATAGATATAACAAGTTCCGGCGTATCATTGTTGATGTGACCATAAGCAGTGATGATTCGTGTCCACGCTGCACCTACGGCCACACTATCTTGCTCTGCAACTACACCGCAGTCGTCTTTTTTACCGAAATCTTTTATATAGACGAACATTTCCGGCTTGAAAATAATCTTGCGGGAAGGATGTTTTGCGCCAGGTGGCAAAAAAAATGCGTTGTAAAGAAAATCTTCCGGCAATGGATATTCGGTCACGGTGATTTCTCTGACATTTATTACTCGTGTTTTTTGCGTTAGTTTCATTTAGACTTAAAATATACTATAAACTTAACTATTATATAAGAACTCTTATTTAGCAGTCTTTACATTTTAGAGCAAGCCAAAGCCATAGCCCATACGCTTTGTTCTAATTCTTTAATTTCACTACTAATTATATTTTTCAATATTGTTTCAAGGTAGATTCATTACAATTTTTTTGTTCGCATAAAATAACAAGTTTACGCAAAGATAAATCATATGGCATAATGGTCAGCGAAGGATACGGTCAAATGAAAGTTTTAATTGCAGATGACGAAAAGACGCTGGTAAACATGTTGGAAGAGATTTTGCGTCATAACAAAATTGATTGCGATACTGTATACAATGGGCAGGAAGCAATTGACTACGCAATAGCAGGTCAATACGACTTAATAGTACTTGATGTTATGATGCCAAAGCGTAA
>WRFJ01000018.1 GCA_009778865.1 Chloroflexota bacterium
CGCTGGTATCAGATGTCTCATATTCGGTGCGATGGTCTTTAACCATATGATAAGGATGCAGCACATAAGAACGAATTTGATTTCCCCAGGCCGCTGCCACATTTTGCCCTTTTAAACGAGCCTTTTCGGCAGCCTCCTGCTGTAAAGCTATAGCCAAAAGTTTGCCGTGCAAAATGCGGAAGGCACTTTCTTTATTTTGCAGCTGTGAACGTTCGGTTTGTGAAGTAACGGCTATACCGGTAGGTATATGTATAATACGCACAGCCGTAGATACTTTTTGCACGTTTTGTCCGCCGGGACCGCTGGAACGAAAAGTCTCTATTTTAACATCAGCCGGATTTATAGTTACCTCAGTATCGTTATCTATTAAAGGCGTTATCTCTACTTTAGCAAAAGAAGTATGGCGAGCGTGATCGGCATCAAAGGGAGATAAGCGCACTAAACGATGCGTGCCGCGCTCAGCTTTTAAATGACCGTAAACATAAGACCCTTCTATCTCCATGGTTAAGCTTTTAATGCCGGCTTCCTCACCATCAGAACAGTCTAATATTTGTGCGCTAAAACCACGCAGCTCGGCCCATTTTAAATACATATTGGCCAGCATAGAAGCAAAATCCTGCGAATCTACGCCGCCGGCTCCGGCATGTACTGCCAAAATAGCACCGCTTTCATCGTACTTACCGCTAAAAGATTGTTGAAATTCTAAAGCAGCTATCTGTTCTTCAACGTGATTTAACTCTTTGACCAGTTCGTCATATAAATCAGCGTCATCAGTACACAGTAATTCTGCAACATCCAGAAGAGATTTTTCTGCTGTTTGCAGATCATTAATTTTATTATTGATATAACTAAGGCGACTCATAACTGTGCGCGCCTTACGGTTGTCAGACCAAAAATCAGCAGCCAGACTTCGCTTCTGTAAAGCTATAGATTCCTGGCTCAGGGTATCTATTTCAAAGAGACCTCCGCAAGAGATTTAAACGCTCTTGCAAAGTTTTACTGTTATTGATAAGCTCCTGCATGCCTGTTCCTTAATGTATACCAGCGTTAGCAAAGGATTGCTAATACCGCTGTTTTATACTTATAATATATGAGACGGTGTTTTATAATTATACGTTTACTAAACGTATTTTACAACCGTTTACAAGTTGACTTTCAAAGTAAATTACGGCATAATTATTAAATCACTAAAATACAAGAGGAAAAAACCAAGGAATGCTGAAAATTAGGCTCAGAAGAATGGGCGCCGTTCAAAAACCTCAATACCGCGTGGTGGTAGCCGAATCCACTACTCCTAGAGATGGTGCTTTTGTAGAAATTATTGGCACTTACAACCCTTTAACCGACCCGGAAACTTTTAAAGTCAATGAACAAAAAGTTAAGTATTGGATATCCAAGGGAGCTCAGCCTTCCGACACAGTCAAGAGACTGCTGACGAAAGCGCAAATTATATAGCTTTAGTCCTAAAAAGGAGAAACCGCCAAAAATGAAAGAACTCGTCGAGTACATCGCCAAAAACCTAGCCGACAACCCCGATGCCGTGGTGGTGACTGAAGAGAATACCGAGGAAGGTATTATTGTAAAGCTACAGGTTGCCGAAGAAGATAAGGGCCGCATTATCGGTAAACAAGGCAGAATTGCTCAGGCTATGCGCACTATTATCCGCGTAAAAGCAGCCAAAGCCGGACTCCGCGCCAACGTAGAAATTTTATAGTTGACAAAAAGACTAAAAAGACGCAAAAACTTTTTTAACCCCTACAGATGTTTAGCAAGGGAAAATGGTGTTGCGTCTTTTTTTATTTATGAGATAATTCATTAATATGGACAAAAAACTTTTCCCGGTGGGTAAAATCACTACCATCCGCAGTTTTAAAGGCGAAATTAAAGTGTGGGCTTATGCCGACCATAGTCCCTACTTTAATATCATGCGTCAAATATTTATCAATCAGCAGACCTACACTATTACTTCTTCCCTGCCCTATAAAAACGCTTTCTTTTATCTAAAACTAGATGGCATAGATGATGAAACCGGTGCACGGGCTTTGGTGGGCGGTGAAGTGGCTATTGCTGAAGAAGAACGACAGGAATTAAGTACTGATGAATACTTACTGAAAGACCTTATCGGCATGAATGTACACACTAAAGACGGCTCTTATCAGGGCAAGCTTACCGAAGTGCTATTTTGTCCAGCTAATGATGTATACGTGGTAGTTAAAGACGGCAAGGAAAGTTTAATCCCGGCCGTTAAAGATATAGTTAAAAAAGTAGACACCAAAAAACGTCTTATGATTATAGAGCCGGCTATCGGCATGTTAAATTAAAACACCTTACTTTATTTATTGATATCTAATTATTACAATGTGTTCATCCATTCAAACCAAAAAGCTCGGAACTAGTTATAGTATTCCGAGCTTTTTGGTTTGAATGGACTTATGTTACAGCCCATTAGTTTTATAAAAAAGTCGATTAATTATTTTTACGACGTTTATTAGCCACTTTAACACGAGTCAGTGCTCTAGCTAAGGCCGCCTCGGCAGCCGCAGCATCCAAACCGCCACCAGTCTTATCACTCATATTGGCTTTAGCCCTCTCCATAGCTTCTTGAGCACGAGCAATATCAATTTCGTCAGCACGTTCAGCCGAATCGGCTAAGATTATAACACGCTCGGGGCGTACTTCCAAAAAGCCGCCTGAAACAGCAAAAAATTGCGGCTGTTTGTCGGTCACAACTACAATCTCGCCGGGACGCAAAGTAGTCATCAAAGGGGCATGTTTAGGTAAAATACCCATATCACCCTCTTGACCGGGAACGTTTACTTCATCAACATCGCCCTCAAAAATTAAGCGCTCAGCAGTTACAATTTGTAGTTTGATAGGCACTTTAAGCTCCTTATGCTACGGCTATTTTTAGGCCTTTTGCATTTCTTCGGCTACTTTTATAACGTCCTCAATGCTGCCGGCCATATAAAAAGCCTGCTCGGGAAGATCATCATACTTGCCTTCCAAAATCTCTTTAAAGCTGCGAATGGTATCTTTTAAAGACACGTAGCGGCCAGCACGACCGGTGAAAACTTCACCTACAAAGAATGGCTGAGATAAAAAGCGCTGCAGTTTGCGGGCTCTAGCCACCGTAATTTTATCTTCTTCGGAAAGCTCTTCCACACCCAAAATAGCGATAACATCCTGCAAATCTTTATATTTTTGAAGCACTCTTTGCACTTCAGAAGCAATATAGTAATGCTCTTCACCCACCACTTGAGGGTCCAAAGAACGAGATGAAGAAGCCAATGGGTCTACTGCCGGGAAGAGAGCCTGGGAAGCCAAGCCGCGGTCCAAAGCAATAACAGCATCCAAATGGCCGAAAGTAGCCACCACACCGGGATCGGTGTAATCGTCAGCTGGAACATAAACAGCCTGGAAAGAAGTAATTGAACCATTCTTGGTGGTGGTGATTCTTTCCTGTAAAGCACCCATCTCTGTAGCCAGGGTAGGTTGGTAACCTACCGCCGAAGGCATACGACCTAGCTGAGCTGACACTTCCATACCGGCCAGAGTATAACGATAAATGTTGTCCACAAACAAAAGTACATCTTGATGATCTTTGTCGCGGAAATACTCGGCCATGGTCAAGCCGGACAAAGCTACGCGTAAACGTACTGCCGGCAACTCATTCATTTGACCGAAAACCATGGCGGTTTTGGCGATAACGCCGGACTCAGTCATTTCCACCCACAGGTCGTTACCTTCGCGGGAGCGTTCACCCACCCCAACAAAAACAGAGTAACCACCATGCTCAGTAGCAATGTTACGAATAAGCTCCTGAATAACCACCGTTTTGCCTACACCGGCACCACCGTAAGCCCCGATTTTACCGCCTCTGGCAAAGGGCACCAGCAAGTCTAACACTTTAATACCGGTTTCCAAAGTCTGCGGTGTGGTCACCTGCTCATCAAAAGCTGGGGCATTGCGATGAATGGGCCACTTTTCGACAGCGTTTACTTCGCCTTTACCGTCTAAGGGCTGGCCCATCACGTTAAATATGCGCCCCAGCACGCTTTCACCAACCGGAACTGATATGGGGGCGTTGGTGTCAACAGCCGTAGCACCACGGGCAAGACCTTCAGTCGGCAATAAAGCCAGACAACGGGCTACGCCGTCGCCTACATGCGATTGTACTTCCATGAGAATTTTCGTGTCACCCAACGAGACCTCAACAGCATTGAACACAGCGGGCATTTCATTCTCCGGGAATTTGATGTCCACCACAGTCCCGATGATTTGGGTAACTATACCTTTGGCCATAAATTTCCTCCAAGACTAGGACAGCGCAGAAGCGCCGCCGATAATATCAAGCATTTCCGTGGTAATAGATTCCTGGCGTGCTTTGTTGTATTGCAAAGCCAGTTCTTCGACAATTTCGTTAGCATTTTCCGTCGCGCTCTTCATAGCAATCATTCTGGCAGAAAATTCACAGGCAATGGATTCCAAAATAGTCTGATAAATGCGCGATTCCACATAACGAGGTAAAATTTTATCCAACACGCTAGAAGCGCTGGGCTCGTAAATGTACTCCAAATTAGTACCCTGCGCTCTTTCGGCCGGCTCCTCAGGCAAAAGTTTAACTATTACCGGTTCCTGTACCATAGTGTTGATAAATTTAGAATAAGCCAAATGCACCTCATCAAATTCACCGTTTATAAAGCCGTCAATAGCTAAACGAGCAATGGGTAAAGTCTGTAAATAAGAAGGATTTTCACCCAAAATAAACTCAGCTTTAATATTGCGACCGGTGCGGCGCAAAGCATCAATGCCTTTTTTGCCGACAGCAATATAAACGGTATCTTTGCCTTGACTGCGCTCAAAAGATAAAGATCTGCGATTAATGTTACCAACTAAACCGCCAGCCATACCTCTGTTAGGAGTAATATGAATAATGGCTATCTTTTTTACCGGACGCGCCTGTAAAAGAGGGTGGGCCTGACCTTTGGGATAAAGAGCGGCCAGGCTGGCAATAACTTCAGTAATTTTTTCCGAATATGGCCGGCCAGCCAAACCGCGTTCTTGAGCTTTCCTCATTTTAGAAGCAGCAATCATCTCCATGGCGTGGGTGATTTTAGCGATGCTTTTAACGCTCTTACGCCGGCGATCAATTTGTCGTATATCAGCCAATTTCTTCTCCTAACCGCAACTAAAAACCTGCTTAAAAACCAGCTTTAAACTGCTTAATAGCTTCATCTAAAGCTTTGGCAGTATCATCATCCAACACTTTGTTGTCGGTAATCGTTTTTAAGATATCTGCGTAGTTAGCGGCCATAAATTTCTGTAAGCTGCTTTCAAATTCTTTAATTCTGGCTACCGCAATATCATCTAAGAAACCAAAATTAGCAGCATAGAAGATAGTTACTTGGTCAGCTAAAGACACCGGACTGTAAACGTTTTGTTTAAAGACTTCGGTTAAACGCTGACCGCGGTCAAGCTGCATCTTGGTGGCTTTATCCAGTTCGGAAGTACCAAATTGAGCAAAAGCGGCTAAAGCCTGATACTGGGCCATGTCCAGTTTAAGTTTACCGGCCACTTTTTTCATGGCTTTAGTCTGAGCGCTAGAACCCACGCGAGATACCGATATGCCGATATTAACAGCTGGGCGAACACCCGAATTAAAAAGATCGGTTTCCACAAAAATCTGACCGTCAGTAATAGAAATAACGTTGGTGGGAATATAAGCCGAAACATCACCGGCTTGAGTTTCAATAATAGGCAGAGCCGTTAAAGAGCCTCCGCCATACTCCTTATTCAAACGAGCCGCCCGTTCCAACAAGCGAGAGTGCAGATAGAACACATCGCCGGGATAGGCTTCGCGTCCCGGAGGGCGGCGTAAAAGCAGCGACATCTGGCGGTAAGCCCAAGCATGCTTGCTTAAGTCATCATAAACTACCAAAGCATCTTGGCCCTGATCCATAAAATATTCGCCGATAGAACAGCCTGTAAAAGGGGCTAAGTATTGCATGGTCATTGAATCAGAGGCATTAGCCGCCACCACTACCGTATGTTCCATAGCACCATATTTTTCCAAAGTACCGACAATCTGGGCCACTTTGGAGGCTTTCTGACCTACAGCCACATAAATACAAATTAAGTTTTTACCTTTTTGGTTAATAATAGTATCAATGGCGATAGCCGTTTTGCCGGTGGTTTTATCACCAATAATCAGTTCGCGCTGACCGCGGCCGATGGGAATCATAGCATCAATAGCCTTAATACCGGTCTGCACCGGTACATTCACTGATTCTCTGGTAACTACACCAGGAGCAATTTTCTCCAGCGGATACATAGCACTGGATTTAATCTGGCCTTTGCCATCAATGGCATTACCTAGCGCGTCAACTACTCTGCCCACTAACTCCTCGCCGACGGGAACTTCGGCCACACGGTTAGTGCAACGCACGGTATCACCCTCTCTGATGCTGCTGCTGTCGCCTAAAACCACCACGCCAACCGCCTCTTCTTCTAAGTTTAAAGCCATGCCCATAACACCACCCGGAAACTCCAGGAGTTCGCTATATTTGGCAGCCTGTAAACCATGAATACGAGCGATACCGTCGCCAGTTTCAATAACAGTACCCACATCAGCAACAGTGGTAGCCAAGCCAAAATGTTCAATCTGGTCTTTTATAATTGAGACAATATCTTGTCCTTTGGAAGAAGCCAATCTAGTCCACCTCTTTGCCTTTCGTTAGATTATGCCGGCGCTAAGCTTACGACGCATACTGTCTATCTTGCTGCGCAAGGAACCATCTATGAGCTTATCGCCTACGCGGGCTACCAGCCCGCCCAAAATATTAGGATCAACCTTGGTTATAATGTTGATTGTTTTGCCAAACATTCTACTAAGATCATCAATTACTTTTTGCTTTTCAGCTTCGGAAAGCTCTACAGCAGTGGTTACCTCAGCAGTAGCTAAACCACCCTGCTCATTATACATGGCCTCAAATTCGTCATAAATAGGCCCAGCTAAAGACAGTAGGTTTTTAGAAGCTAAAAGATAAGCAAAATTTAAGTCTTCCGAGATAAAATCAGGCAAGTTTTTCTTTAAAAGCTCTTTCTTATCTTTTAAAGGTATGCGGGGGTCGGAAAAGAAGACAAAAACTTGCGGGCTGGCCATAACTGTCTTTAAGACGGCTAAGTCATTAAGCCATTTATCGGTCTGCTGTTTTTCGTTAGCTAGAGCAAAAGCAGCTTGCGCATAGCGCAAAGCAGTTAATTTAGTAGGCAACCTTTTAGTCTCCTGATGTTAGTTTTTACGTAAACTTATACTTTCAGCGAGGACATCATCAATAAGAGCCTCGTGCGCCTTTTTGTCTAAAGATTTGCCGATAACTTTACTGGCGGCTAAAGCCACAAGATCGGCATATTCCTTGCGCAAAGCAGAAATAGTCTCCTCTTTTTCGCGGGTAATTTCTTCGCGGGCTCTAGACACCACAATAGCAGCTTCTTCTTTAGCTTCTTCTATAGCTTTTAAGCGAATTTCTTCACCGGTTTTAGAGGCGCGGTCAATAATAATCTGACTTTGGGCAGCCGCCTCTTTGATTTTTTCTTTGTAGGCTATCTCAGCTTCTCGGGCTTGCTGTACTACTATTTCGCCGGCTGCCAAACTCTCTTCAATTTTTTCCGAGCGGGCATCCAACATATTCATAACAGGCTTATAAGCAAAGCGCCACAAAATGGCTAGAAGACCACCAAAGCAGACAATCTGCGCTATAAGTAGGGGCAGATTAATTCCTAATGCTTCCACTAAAGTTCTCCTTTGGTTTTTCTAGACAACAAATAACAAAATAATAGCCACCACCAAAGCATAAATAGCCACGGCCTCGGAAAGAGCCACCGTCAAAATCATGTTGGTGAAGATAGCACCTCTGGCCTCAGGATTGCGGGCCACAGCTTCCACAGCACCTTTACCGATCAAACCTACACCGATACCAGCGCCGATGGCACCGGGACCGATGGCAATACCGGCTGCCAAATACTTCAAAGCAGATAAATCCAAAGTTTCCATTTCCATATTGTAAGTTGTTCCCCTTTCTAAAACATTGCCGGAAAATTATTTAACAAAAATATCCTTAATGCGCTTCTCCCTTTTCGTCTGCACCATGCGGCGGGAGAGTGGCAATATAGGCAAAAGTAAGAGTAAGGCCGCCGAATATCAAGGCCTGAATAAAGGCCATCAAAAGTTCCAGACCATAGAACGGTATTGCCAGTACGTAAGGCATGAGATACATCATCATTACTAATAAGATTTCGCCACCCGTCATGTTGCCAAAAAGACGGAAGGTAAACGAGACTAAGCGTACTAGTTCGGATAAGAATTCGAGAATGCCTACAAAAAACTCAATAAAGGCCATGGGCAAAGCTTTTAAGCCCTTGCCGATTTTGCCGCTAAAAATATCCTTAAAAGCATGAGCAAAGCCGGTAAAGACAAAAAATTTACCCATGTAACGGAAAAAGCCGGTTCTGGAAATACCCCAGTATTCGATCATCACAAAAGCAACAATAGCTAAAGACAACGGGAAGTTAATATCGGTATTAGCCCCGCGCAAAAGCTCAGTATGCACACCATCAACAGTAGTGACCACAACAGACCCATAACCAGGTATTAAGGCCAATAAAGCATTAAACATTACAAACAGAAAAATGGTACAAACTACCGGAAAGAATACCCGCCCCAGTTTTTTACCGGCAATATCTTCACACAGACCTAAGACATAGCCAATCACCAATTCAAAAGCACTCTGAAAGCGTCCGGGTATCATTTTCATTTTGCGAGTAGCCAAAATAGCAATAAGAGAGACCACCAGTATAGTAATTAAAGTAGCTAAAAAGGTATTAGTAAAAGGAAAAGGCCCTATATAGAAAAGAGCAGTTCCTGGTAAATGAGGTTCAGGACGTTCTACTCTCATCCAATCAGGTATATCTAGGTTAGAAAGCAGCACTTCACCCAAGGCCCCAGCAGCAAAACCCACTACCGTTAAGGCTAGAAGAGCCACCATTATCACGCCGATAATTAAAGATTTATTTTTAGATTTTGGCTTCACTATTTTTACCTTTTTGTATACCTACCTATAAAAATACAAGGCGCCTGTACAGATAAAACGACAAATTACACTAAAAAGTGCCCATCGGCAAAAACCTTTTCTCAATTTATCAAAAAAGAAGCCTTGAGTCAAACAAATTGTACGTTTGCTGATATCTCAAGGCCCGGTTTAGAAAGGCTTTTTTAGACCGGTGAAGTTTTATGTAAAAAGCCGACGATATATATTCAGCGTCTTTTGTTATCAAAGTCATCAAGGTTTAAAGTATCTATAAAAGAATCAAAAGCCGCTAGACCTTGTTCATCCACAAATTTGCCGCCATGCCCCTCGGCTATATCGCCACTTATCTCTGCACCTGTAGATTCCATACCACCCTCACGGTCCATCATAATACCGGCGCGGTCCAGAACCGACTCTTCAGCATATACCGGCACATCGGAACGCACCGCCAAAGCTAAAGCATCGGAAGGACGGCAATCTATTAATATCTCCTGTCCATCCGACTTAACTAAAGCTAAGTGCGCAAAAAAAGTATCGCCCTTAAGGTCATATATATCTATAAAAGAAACTGAAGCTTTTAGATTATCTATGATGTCTTTAAGAAAATCGTGAGTTAAAGGACGCGGCACCGTTTTTTCTTTCAAACATACGGCAATGGCATCAGCTTCATAAGGTCCTATCCAGATGGGCAAATAACGATCGCCGTCTATTTCTCGTAATAGCACCACGCGCTGATAATTTATCAGACTAACACGAATACTGTCTATGGCTACTTCTCTCATAATTTTTAGGCGCGGGCCTCCCTTTTCTAAAAGACATTTCAATTTTATATGCTTTAAATGTATTAGTCAACATATCGGGCATGCCTTTTTATTAATGCTGTTTCCCGCACATTTTGTTTCTCTTTAATGTCTATATAACACTATTGACATTTAAGTTACAGTAAATCAAACCGGCGCTGACAGCACTTGGTCTGATTTTTTTATTAATTTCAAGGTTATTTCAAGGTTTTGAGGATAAAATATATTAATATTGTTTAATAATTGTATTAACAATATCCATCTTTGGAATAAATGGCTTGCCAGAAAAGTCCGAATCTGGCCGGTGTTTGTTTAATATATAAACTATACATAATCGCGAAAAGGAGAGAGCAAATGGCAAAACAACATTCAACAGTATCCAGACGAGATTTTATGAAAGCTCTTGGAGTCGGAGCAGCAGGTGTCGGAGCAATGGCTGCCAGCGCACCGGTTTTTCATGATTTAGACGAATTAAGCGGCGGTGGTAATGGCGGCGGATCTGGTGGCAGCAGTAACATCGCCAGTCTTCAAGGAGGAGCTAACTTACCATGGTGGATTAAAAAGAGATCTCATCATGACCCCACCACTGAGGTGGATTGGGATTTAAGAAAGCGCCTCGTTTTTAGACATGGATGGGCAACAGGACCAGGAGGGGTGGCGATGCCACCCACAGAGGGCGAAAGCACCATTGCTAGACAATCGCGTGAAGAAGAAGACGAAATGGTGAGAAGCCGCGTAACTAAAATATATGAAGGTTTAATAAACAAGACTCCCGGTACTTCTCTTAGAGATCTTGCCTTTAATTCTGCCTGTGGTCCTAGCGCAACTTCAACAGGTTTAGCCGGTCCTACAGGTTCATCTATTACCACCAGCGGCGGCAGGCTTTTAGACGGAACTACTCTTACTCTCGGTAATAATGTCCTTACGCCAGAGCAGGTTCTTAGGCCTGTATATCCGGCTGACTTGGGTATACCTCGCTGGCAAGGCACTCCCGAAGATAATCTTAATATGATCAGAAGAGTAGCCAATTTCTTTGGTGCTCCTCTAGTAGGCGCTTTGGAAGTGACTCCGCAACTGAAAAAACTGGTTTACAAAACCCTGCAGAGTGTGGAAATTGTTTGGGATGATGAAATCGGCGAAACTTTTGACAAGCCCTTACAGACCGGCCAGACCAGCGGCATGTTAGTTATACCGCGTTCTCACAAATGGGTTTTAGTAACTCAAATCCCTCAGTCAGGTATGACCAGACACACTCAAGTACTATTAGGTGGTGCCAGCTCAGTTTTAGGTTATGGCGATGAACGAACAA
>WRFJ01000019.1 GCA_009778865.1 Chloroflexota bacterium
CTCTTCTTTTAAGCGATAAAGCTCATCGGCGTAAGTAATCATGCGGTCGGTAATATCTTCTAGCGTATATTGCTCAAGACTTTCGGCAGTAATATTTTCGGTTAAAGGCATAATAGCACCAAGTTCTTTTATCATACCCTCATAATCCGGATCATTGTCTTTGCTACGGCCTTGACCGATAAAGTTATATACTACGGCTTCAATGTCATCGCTGATCATTTCCTGATAGTTTTTCTTAAGATCAACATCATCCAAAATTTTGCGGCGTTCCTTATAGATTACATCTCTTTGAGTATTGATAACATCATCAAACTCTACTAAATGTTTGCGGATGTCGAAGTTATAACCTTCTACGCGTTTTTGAGCTTGTTCTACGAGTTTGGTGAATATACTGTTATCCATACCTTCTTCGCCACCGGCACCGCTCCATTCCATAATGCTTTTAACACGGTCGCCGCCAAAGCGACGCATAATATCGTCTTCCATGGAGACAAAGAATTGTGTGCCGCCAGCATCTCCTTGGCGGCCAGAGCGGCCACGTAACTGATTATCAATGCGGCGACTCTCATGCCGTTCAGTGCCGATAACATACAACCCGCCGGCCTCCAGTACTTGCTGGTGACGTTTTTGCCAGGCATTATACTCTTTGTCCTCTTCTTTAGCAGGCTCTTTGCCACCCAGAATAATATCCACGCCGCGGCCGGCCATGTTGGTGGCTACAGTAACAGCTCCCGGCAAACCAGCTTCAGCGATGATTCCGGCTTCTCTTTCATGCTGCTTAGCGTTTAATACATTATGCTTAATACCCAAACGGGTGAAAAGCTGTGATAAGGCTTCGGAGTTTTCTACTGATATAGTACCGACCAAGACTGGCCGTCCCTGAGCGGTATATTCCTTTACTTCTTTAGCTACTGCCATAAATTTGCTTTGGGTGTCTTTATACACAATATCTACATAATCTTCACGGATGGTCGGTTTATTAGTGGGGATAACCACCACTTCCAATTTGTATATCTTTTCAAATTCTTCGGCTTCAGTTTCAGCGGTACCGGTCATGCCGGACAGTTTTTTATACATACGAAAATAATTCTGAATAGTGATAGTAGCGTAAGTTTTGCTCTCAGCCTGTACTTTAACGTTTTCTTTAGCCTCAATAGCTTGATGCAAGCCTTCGGAATAACGTCTACCGATCATTTTGCGGCCAGTAAATTCGTCTACAATGATTATTTCATCATTCTCAATAACGTACTGATGATTACGTATATAAAATTCTTTGGCCGATATAGCGTTTTTAACATGACGCATAATATGGGCATTTTGCGGATCATAAAGAGAAGAATTTTCTTTTAATATACCTTCGCTAGAAAGAGCGTTTTCTATGTAGGCCCAGCCATCGTCGGTCAGCTCGGCATTGCGTCGCTTTTCATCAGTTGTATAATGCACATTTTTACTTAAACGACGGGAGAGAGCGGCAAAAGTACTGTACAGCTTGGTAGCTTCCATATCGGGAGCCGATATTATAAGCGGCGTACGTGCTTCATCTATCAAAAGCGAATCTATTTCGTCTACAATAGCATAATCCAGCGCCAATTGTACGGTGCCTTCTTTATTGATGGCCATATTGTCGCGCAGATAATCAAAACCAAACTCGGAGGCTGTTCCGTAAAGTACATCGGCTTGATAAGCTTCTTTACGTTTTACCGGTCTAAAATGCTTCCAAGTAATTTCTTCTTCTCCGGCATCATATTCGGCATCATAAATACGTGCCGGCTGAAATTCCACCATATTTTGTTGAGGATAGATTGAGGCTACTGTCATACCCAACGCGGTATATACCGGGCCCATCCAGTAAGGATCGCGGCGGGCCAAATAATCGTTTACGGTAACTAGATGAGTTTTACCAGCCAAAGCATTCAAATAAAGCGGAGCTACGGCGGTCAATGTTTTGCCTTCACCGGTCTTCATCTCAGCGATTTTACCGTCATGAAGTACTATACCGCCTATAAGTTGTACATCAAATTGTCTTAAACCTAAGGTACGTTTAGTGGCCTCGCGTACAGCAGCAAAAGCTTCCGGTAATATGTCGTTTAAACTGGCTCCATCGGCTAAACGGCTACGAAATTCATCGGTCTTTTCTTTTAATGTCTGATCGTTTAAAGCGGCAAAAGACTCTTCCAAATTATTAATTTTATCTACTGTAGAACGATATTTTTTGATGATTTTTTCGTTAGAATCGCCACCGCCAAAAAGTTTAAACATAATAATTCCTCACATATCTAGCCTAAAATCGGCTGGCAAAGTATTCTGTATGGTAAGCACAGTTTCTTAGATTAAACACTACTTATGCCAAAAGCTGTCAATTAGCTTATCCTGACCTAGACTTATAATTCATCGCCGGCTATTATCAAAACTTTCAGTTTAATATCGGCTTGGTATTTTGTTTTTAATTTTAAATTTTTATTCGCCAAACATTTCGCCAATAGACATACCGCTATTGATGCGGTGTATAGCTTCACCTAAAAGAGGTGCACATGAAAGTACGGTAATTTTCTTTAACTTTTTATCGGCCGGTATAGCAATAGTATCGGTGACCACTATTTCTTCAATAGGGGCCTTCTCCATACGCTCATAGGCCGGACCGGAGAAAACGGCATGGGTGGCACAAGAGTAGATTATGAGAGCACCCTGTTCTTGTAATACTTTAGCGGTATTGCAAAGAGACCCGGCAGTATCTATCTCATCGTCAACAATAATGGCTGTTTTTCCTTTGACCTCGCCGATAATTCTAAGTACTTCGCTTTTATCATCATTACCGCCTCGTCTTTTTTCCATGATGGCTAAAGGCATCTGAAGTTTTTCGGCCATATCGCGGGCGCGTTTACTAATACCGATATCAGTGGCTACCACCACACCGTTTTTGATCTTTTTCTCAGTAAAATAATCAACCAAAATATCTAAGGCCGTTAGTTCGTCTACCGGTATTTTGAAAAAACCCTGAATTTGGGCGGCATGAAAATCCAAAGTCAGTACACGGTGGGCACCGGCTGCCTCTAACAAATCGGCAACTAAACGTGCAGTAATGGGTACGCGCGGCTGGTCTTTTTTATCGGTGCGGCTGTAGCCGTAGTAGGGGACTACAGCAGTAATGCGGTCAGCAGAAGCTCTTTTTAAGGCATCTATCATTATGAGTAATTCCATGATGTTGTGGTTTACAGGAGCAGACATAGGTTGCACTACATAGACATCTTTACCGCGTACACTGTGAATTAGGCGTACAAAAATATTATCATTGCTGAAAGTAAATACCTCGGCTTCAGCTACCGATATTTTAAGATACTCGGTTATTTTTTGCGCTAAAGCTGGGTTAGCGTTGCCGGTAAAAATTCGTGGTTCATTCATTAGCTTTTACAATCATCCTTTTGTTCTAGCTTCTTAAGTACTGTAAAAACAGCTACAATTTAATTCTACGCTCTTTTGCTTTTTTAATAAAGATTTCGTATCAGCGCAGAACCATTTCCATTTAGGTTGGAAATTTAAAAGGCATAACTATCGAAGTTAATTGATGGTATCAACCTTACTCTTATGATTACTATCTAGGAAATAATAGTGGTCTTTATCCAACCATTGTAAGATACATAGAAAGAATATTCGGTGTGGCGGTTATCTCTTGGTCGTTAATGTATATATCAGTTCGTGAGTTTGGTTGATAAGGTTTGTACAACGTGCTTTAGCGCTATTCCATCGGCCTCGATGTCTTTATGGCACCATGCTGGGTACCACCCAAAAGTATTACGACCTGTATCACTAGTTTATCATTAAATTGAAGCTAATTTACCAATTTTTGTCTTTACTTACCGCAAATGTCAGTTCTGGGGTTTAGGAGTTGATGCCTGGCACCGGAAATTTACGGATAAAATCGTAAACTTCTTTGGCTACTTTCTTTTCTACGGCTTCGTTACCGTAATTGTTACAAACTTCAAAGATCCATTCGGCTACTTTTTGAGCGTCAGTCTCTTTAAATCCACGGCTAGTGATGGCAGCAGCGCCGATGCGCATACCAAAAGCTACGTTAGCTTTTTGTCCTTGGGTAAATGGTATAGTGTTTTTATTTACTACTATGCCGCAACGGCCCAAGGCATCCTCGGCTTGTTGGCCAGTTATGCCAATAGGGCATAAATCTACCAAAAATAAATGATTGTCGGTACCTCCGGAAATAATGCGCATACCTTTCTCACTAAGCACTTTAGCCATAACAGCAGCATTTTTAACAACTTGGCGACCGTACTCTTTAAATTCAGGGCTCTGAGCCTCTTTGAATATGACGGCTTTAGCGGCAATAACATGCATCAAAGGGCCGCCTTGCAAGCGCGGGAAAACAGCAGAATCTATTTTTTTAGCCCATTCTTCTTTGCACATAATAAAACCACCTCTAGGGCCGCGCAAAGTCTTATGAGTAGTGGAAGTGACAAAATCACACCAAGGTGTGGGGTTGGGGATAACGCCGGCAGCAATTAAGCCGGCAATATGAGCTATGTCGCACATTAAAAGAGAATTACTTTTATCGGCTATTTGACGAAATCGCTGTATATCTATAGGGCGGGAATAGGCCGAAGCACCTACGATAATAAGTTTGGGTTGATAGGTCATAGCCAGTTGCTCTACCTCTTCGTAATCAATACGCTCGCTATCGGGATTTAAATGATAATTAATAGCGTTGTAGTATTTACCGCTGAAGTTGGCTTTAAAACCGTGAGTTAAATGGCCGCCATGCTCCAGAGCCATACCTAAAACAGTATCACCCGGCTCAAGAGCAGCAAAGTAGACTGCTAAGTTAGCTGAGGCACCGCTGTGCGGTTGTACGTTGACATGCTCGGCACCGAATAGTTCTTTGGCACGGCTAATGGCCAGTTGTTCTATATTATCCATATTGTGACAACCGCCGTAATAACGTTTGCCCGGATAACCTTCAGCATATTTATTGGTCAAAGGCGAACCCTGAGCTTCTGAGATGGCTTTTGAAGTATAGTTTTCCGAAGCTATGAGATTTATAGTTTCAATTTGTCTTCTAGACTCGTCTTCAATAGCTTGGAAAATCTGCGGGTCACTGTATTTTAGATCAGACATTGTTTAATTTAACTCCTGAGTTTTGTCTGTATTTGTCAGTCAGCTTTATATTATAACAAATTGACTGAGTAAAATTACAATGTTATGATGGATTTGATTATTTTTGTCAGGGATTTATTCATTAGCTTTAAAGTTATTCATTATGCATTTTGATAATCTTGCCGATTTAGTTACTCAAGCCAAAAACTGTACCAGATGCGGTTTATGCCAATACCGTACACAAGTAGTGTGTGGAGAGGGTGACGATAATGCCCGTGTGATGTTTATCGGCGAAGGACCGGGCCAGCGTGAAGATGAACTGGGCAGGCCTTTTGTTGGAGCTGCCGGTAAGTTTTTAGATGAACTTATTACGGTTGCCGGTTTTTTACGTCAAGAAGTATATATTGCTAATGTGGTAAAGTGCCGCCCGCCGCAAAATCGTGATCCATATCCTGAAGAAATAACTGCCTGTCGCGACTATCTCAACGAACAAATACGCCTGATAAACCCGCAAATTATAGTGACTTTAGGGCGTTTTTCCATGGCTATGTTCTTTGATAAAGATTTGATATCGGCTATTCATGGTATTCCTAAGCGTGTTGGCAGAGTAGTGTATTATCCTATGTATCATCCGGCAGCTGCCTTATATAATGGCAGCATGCGCGAAGTGCTTTTAAAAGATGCTAAAAAAATCCCGCTTATCATCAAAAAGCTTAACAAAATGGAGCAAGAGGGATTTTTTGCTAAAGAAGAATTAGAAAATGAGCAAAGAAAATTTGAACAGGAAAATTTGCAAAAGGCTTTGGAAATAGCACCTTCAGGATTTAAGGTCGTAGATGCTGATGTTGCAGTAACTTTACATAATACCCAGGAAAAAGATATAATAGCAAAAACAGATAGTAGCGAAAATAATTTAAACGGCGGTCAATTACCGCTTTTTTAGCGGTTTTTATAAAATTATGGCTTTGTCAGTTGCAGCTGGCACAGCGCAAGAAAGAAAAAATGGAAAAAGAAATAAACAATGTTAGTGGCGGTCGTCAGGCCTCTCATATGGGGACGCGTAAATTTATACCGCGTCATACATCTACGGCCGACAATAATCAAAACCAATCTAATAACAAAATCAACCCACCGACCACTAAGCAGCTAAAAAATCAGGTGCTATCTCAGATAGTTTTACCAACTTCACCTGCTAAAACCAGCAACATCAAGAAAGATTCTGGTTTGTCGGCTAAAATATCCAATCTCCCAAACAGACATCAATCTAATGTCGACGATAAAAACGTTTTTATCGTTAAACAACAACAAAATCCTATGTCTATTGCCAAAAACAAACCAATACAAAATCAAGTTAAATCTCATCAAAATCAGTCTAATGCAAATCAGCCCAAGCTGAAGGTGATTCCTATAGGTGGTTTGGGTGAAATCGGCAAAAACATGACTGTTTTTGAATATGGCAACGATATTTTGGTAGTGGACTGTGGCTTGATGTTTCCTACTGAGGAGATGATGGGTATAGACTTAGTCATTCCCGATGTTACTTATTTAGCAGAGAATAAAAATAAAATACGAGCTATGGCCATTACTCATGGTCACGAAGACCATATCGGGGCCATTGCTTATGTATTGCCGCAGATAGGTAATCCGCCTATTTATGCTTCTAGACTTACCAAAGGTCTTATTGGTGCCCGTATAAAGGAAAGTCGCCGTCCTGGCCGTAAAGATGCTATTGTGCATGAAATGGACATCGGTCAAAAGTTTAAAGCCGGTGTTTTTGAAGTAGAGTTTTTTCCGGTCTGTCATTCTATACCTGATTCTTGCGGTTTGGTCATCTCTACTCCGGTAGGTAAAGTAGTGCATACCGGTGATTTCAAAATAGATTATACACCGGTAGACGGCAAACCTTCTGATTTGGGTGTATTAGCTCAGCTTAGTGAAGAGGGCGTGTTGTTGTTGATGAGTGACTCTACCCATGTGGAGTTGCCCGGCTACACAGCTTCCGAGCGTGTTATTGGTGAAACAATAGATCGCATAATGAGTAAAGCTGAAGGACGTATGATCGTTACCACTTTTGCTTCACTTATTTCGCGCATTCAACAAACGATAATTGCTTCCGAAAGATACGGACGCAAGGTATTTTTGGTAGGCCGCGGCATGATAGATAATGTCAAAATAGCCATTGATTTAGGCTATATTAAGGTTAAAAAAGATACTATAGTGCCGGTAGAGGAATTAAAAAAATATGCTCCTGCACAAATCACTCTAATTACCACTGGCTCGCAAGGCGAGCCTACTTCGGCTTTAGTTAAGATTGCCAATAAAGATCATCGTCAGTTAAGCATTATATTTGGCGATACAGTGGTGCTTTCTTCTTCACCTATTCCCGGTAATGATTCTTTAGTAAATCGTACTATAGATAGTTTATTTAAACAAGGAGCCAAAGTTATCTATAATCGTTTAGAGAAAGTACACGTGCATGGTCATGCTTCGCAAGAAGAGCTTAAAATGGTATTGACGGTAGTTAAGCCTAAGTTTTTTATGCCCATTCATGGTGAGTTTAGACATCTTATGTTGCATGCCGAACTAGCCCAATCTTTAGGTGTGCCTAGGGAAAACGTGTTCGCTATGGAAGATGGTGATATACTAGAGTTAAGCCAAGATACTGCACGTATTAATGGTAAGTTACCGGTAGGCAATGTCTATGTTGACGGATTATCGGTAGGTGATATTGGCTCGGCTGTGTTACGTTCCAGACAGATGCTTTCACGCGACGGTATTGTAGTAGCTATGCTAGCTTTTTCTAAAAACTCAGGTGAACTGGCCGGTAAGCCGGATATTGTATCACTGGGTTTTGTGGATAACAATAGCGGCGGCAAAGACATGTTGGAAGAAAGTAAGGATATTATCATTAGAGCTATGGGTGGTCACCGCTCGCAAGATTGGGCAGCTCTATCGCTTAAAGTGCGCGATGCGCTTTCCAATTTCTACTATCAACAAACCAATCGCCATCCCATGATTATGCCTGTGATGATAAACGTTTAGAAATTTTCATTTAGGAGTGTTTAAGTGGCTGCACGTAGAATTAAAACAAAAAACTTACCTCCGCAAAATAATAAATATTCTGCAAACAATAATCAGTCTTATGAAAAACCCAAGAACGGAGCCGGTCAGTTTATGGCTCGTTTGTGCCTAGGTTTAGCTATTTTAGCAGTGCTTATTGTCTTTATTGAGCCGCTTAATGCATGGTTTAGCGATCTCACTAAAGGGGCCTTTGATTTCTTCGGATGGGGCTTAGTATTGCTGGCAGTGACTATTTTAATAGTAGTTTTAATTGTCAACCGCCAAAAAGTAGCGGCGGCTTTTACCTATATGGGCCAAAAGAGAGTAAATATCTGGCTGGGCTTGCTTTTTTTAATAGCCGGTATATGGGGCATATTAGGTTTATGTGGCGCTGGGGGAGTTGTTGGTGAGTTTATTACTGGCGGTAATGTTGCTATGGGCATTTTAATTACGGCCATATTGTTAATGACGGCTTTTTTACTGTTCTTTTTAAGTTCTATTGTGCGTTCTGCGCATAACAAGCAAAAAACTAAAACTGAAGTCGATATGCAGTTCGGTTTAGCTAAACCTGATTTTAATGCCTCTTTCGGTTACAAACAAGATAGTAACCAAAATTCATCTAAATATCAGCCGCAGGTTAAATATCAGGATAAATTGTCAAGTGCTAAATATGTAGAGAAGCCACGTGAATATTATACGCAGCCTTCTCTTAATAACCCCAAATCAAACTATCTAGGCAATAAAGAGCAAGCCCAAGCTCGCCACGATGAAGAAATGGCTAAAAAGGGCGGCATGATTGCCCCCAGCAGTTTTGTGGCCCCTGAAGCTAAATTTAAAAATAAAGAAATACGTGATGTGCAATATGATCTCGGCGCTAAAGATAAAAGAAGCGCTATGGGTGATTATGCAAAAAATAATACTAAAGAATCACAAAAATCTAAAGTATTACCAGTTAAAGCGTTGGCTTTTGGTGTACCTTCAGAAAAAATGCCCAAGCAGTCCGCTAAGGATATGCTTAACCGTATCGGCAATAATAATAAACTGGCCGAACAAGATGGCTGGAAATTGCCTCCCTTGGATCTGTTGGAATGGGCACCGCCCCAAGAGGAAGACCGCGAACGCGCATTGCAGCAAGCTGAAGCTATTACCGATGCTTTGGCCTCTTATGGTGTAGAAGCTAAAGTAGTGCAGATAAACACTGGTCCCACTATCACTCAGTTTGGCATAGAGCCCGGTTGGATACGTAAATATAAAGAAGTGCGTGAACGTGACCAAAACGGCAATATCAACGTACGTCGCGAAGAAGTCTCCAAAATGCGCATCAAAGTAGAGCGTATTAAATCTCTGCAAGATGATCTGGCCATGGCTTTAGCAGTACGCAATATTCGTATTGAAGCTCCTATACCAGGCAAGAGTTTGGTAGGGGTAGAGTTGCCTAATAAATATCCTTCATCGGTTAATCTGCGCGATGTGATGGAAACTGAGTCCTTTGAAAAGGTTATCATTAAGAGTCCGCTAGCTTTGGCTTTGGGTAAAGGCGTAGGTGGCGAGAGTACATCAGCTGATCTAGCTAAAATGCCGCATCTGTTAATTGCCGGTGCTACCGGTTCCGGTAAGTCTGTGTGCTTAAATTCTTTAGTATGTTGTCTTTTGGTTAATAACACGCCGGCTGATGTGCGTTTTATCATGATAGATCCTAAAAGGGTAGAAATGACCTCTTTTGCTACTTTACCACATTTGGCTACGCCTATCATTGTAGATGCTCAAAAAGCCTTGGGTGCTTTGCGCTGGTTGGTACTAGAGATGGAAAACCGCTATGAATTAATGAGCAAGCAAAATTCACGCAATATAGAAATATATAATAAAAAGATAAATCCTAAAGATAAATTGCCATATATTGTGCTGGTTATTGATGAGCTAGCCGACTTAATGATGGTTTCTTCCGATGAAGTAGAGACTATTTTATGCCGCCTAGCCCAAAAAGCGCGTGCTACGGGTATTCATTTAGTGGTAGCTACTCAGCGCCCCAGTGTAGACGTTATCACCGGTCTTATTAAAGCTAACTTCCCCACACGTATCTCCTTTGCCGTTACCTCGGCTGTTGATTCGCGTACGATTTTAGATTCTATCGGCGCCGAAAAATTACTGGGCCATGGCGATATGTTCTATTTGCCGCAGGATTCGCCTTCACCCAAACGTTTACAAGGATGTTATGTTTCCGACAGCGAAACTGAGCGTTTAGTTTATTTTTGGAGTCGTCAAAAGACCGGTGGTTTACAGATGCTTTTGCATGATGATGAAATAGAAAAAGCTAATCAAAGCGTTGATAAAAATGGAGTTGTGCTCAGCGGAGGCGGAGGCAAGAGCGAAGATCCTTTAATGGAAAGTGTACGTGCTTTGGCTGAGGAGCATGGTGGGCAAATTTCTACTTCTTTTCTACAACGTCGCTTAAGTATAGGTTATCCCCGTGCTGCGCGTTTAGCTGATTTATTTAGGCAAGAACAGCAAAATCAACGTGAAGACGATCTTTTTGACGAAGATATGTAAGGTAAAAAATGGATGAAATTACTTTTGAATACGCTTCTATTGTGCGTTACTTAAAGCCTGAACACAAAGATAAAACACCTATAAATTATGCTGATGTTCAAATGCAAACAGCTTTATCAACTGAGTTCGGCAAACAGACAGGTGCTCTTAGCAGTTTATGCAAAGAGTTGGAGGGCGGTGGTTGGTATCTTAATTCTCATAATATCACCGTTTTACCGGATAGTGTGTTGATGATCTCTTATGTTTTACAGCGCCCTAAAAGGAAAAATCAGTAATTAAATGACCATGTGTCTCTTGGAAAGGTCAAAGTAAATTAGGCAGGAAGTTAAACATTTTGGGCTTTAAAGTCGTAATGGAATAAATATCCCAAGAGAGAGTCAATTCTTTTAGTATTATCATATCTTTC
>WRFJ01000020.1 GCA_009778865.1 Chloroflexota bacterium
ATAGACGGCGGTGGCTCTTTAACTATACTGGCTACTTGTCTTATAGATACCGGCAGTCGCATGGACGATCTTATTTACGAAGAATTTAAAGGTACCGGCAATATGGAACTAGTGTTGGATAGACGTCTTGCTGAACGCCGGCTATTTCCCGCTATTGATATTAAGCGTAGTGGCACTAGACGCGAAGAACTGTTACTTACCGCTGAAGAATATAAACAGATTATGCTGCTAAGACGCATGGTCAATATGATTGCCGATGCTTCGCCTTCTCCTACCGAGGTAGCTGAGCGTGTTATTAACAACATGAAAAAGACCAAAAATAACGCTGAGTTTTTAGTAAACTTAGCTAAAGATTCTTAGTTAGGATGTACAATTATTAGATGTACAATTATTATAGGTACATAATAATGAAAGAACTTTATGAAAGCGGTGAACAAAATAATTTTGCATAAATATTTAAGAAGAGAAATCTATTTTTGGCTATGAAAAATCCTTTTTGTGCTTTTTTTATGCAAAATTATAGTTTTTTGATATTTTTGTAACAAAATTTTATAAAAACATATTGCAATTGCCTATTTGGCATGCTATGATGTATCTAATATACCAAAGAAAGGGGTGGTGTGTTTGTGTATACCCGCAAGGGAGGGAAGCTTTTAATTGCTTCAAATATCATTATGAATGCCGTTTATCCAAACGGCCGTATTGAAGAGAGAAAACTCTATAAAATTCTTACATCGGTATAATTTAAGAATTGGTTCTTACAGAAAACAATTCTACAAAAATAATATAAAAGGAAATAAAATTCGCAGATGAAAAGCAAAATTTCTAAAATTTTTGGCGTAGTATTGTCTGCGGCAATGTTACTCACCATGGCTGTAGTGCCTGCGGCTTCTGCCGGTACTCACAGATGGACCGAGTTCCCTCTTCCCAGCAAAGAGAATTTTCAACTTGCTGATTTCGTGATTGATTATTTTATCACTGAGGGTGCCGCTTGTGACGATGGCGCCATTTTTGCTGTGGCCACCAAGACTTGGGATAATGGTGCTCCTGTTGGTAACCCAGCAAATAATTTTACCCCCGGCAAAATCTTCAAATCCGTTGATGGCGGCAAAAACTGGACTCTTTACATTGATGCTGCTGACATCCTCAGCTGGGGCAGCGGTACTAACGGTGCTACCAAAGCTATTGCTTCCGTAGCTCTTTCCAGTCTTGATGCCAATACCATCTATATCACCGATGGCGGCAATATCTTTAAGAGCTCAGATAATGGTGTTAACTGGGTTAAATTCCAGACTAAAACCACTTATGATGCGCAGTTATATGACATTGAGCAAATCGTAGTCGGCTATAGGAACAATAATCCCTATATGATTATTGCTGCTTCGGCTGTTCCTAAGGCGGTCGACAATGTGGTGCCTAGCCTTGATGTTTTCGTTATGAACGAAAATAGTACTAACGGCTGGGTGTGTCAGAATATTAATACTCAAAGACCTGTTGACCAGAATCTTCTTGCTGAGCCTCTTCCTACTACTACTAACCAATTCATATCTTTTGCTCCTGTTGCAAAAATATACAAGATTGCTGTTGACAGCAACTTTGCCACTTCAGGTGCTGTTTCTGTGTTCTATCAATCCTCTAACTACAATATCATTGTTTCTGGAGTGTCTTTTGGTCCTTACTTCGGTGTAGCTGTTACTTCTGCTAATGTAGTTGATAACTGGCAATGGAATACCACCTATAAGGACGAAGTTATATTTGCGTTTGACGGTGATAGCAATGCAAGTAATATAGTTGCCAACTTCTGGCTACCTAAAGACTGGGAAGTTTCCGATGGGATGACTTTCTATGCTTCTTGGTTTGATCAGACCGGTACTATTACAACTTCTTGTGCTTGGATTAATGCTCTTATTTCTTTGCCTGTTACCCCTACCAACACATATGTTGCTGGTCTATACAAAGTTGTCACCAATGGTAATACTTGGAATATCGGTACTACTAACCATAGTTCCAACTTTGCTACCATCAGCAACTTAGCTGTTCTGGATACTACTGGCACCTCTATTAATGCTGCTAAAGTAGTAGCTCTTGATGGTATTACTGTTAACGGCAATGTCCATTTAGCTGTAGCCCTTGATGATAATACAGCTGCTTCTTCTGCTACTTCTAACAATACTACTACTACTTACTATGCCAATGTCGACAAAGCCAACTACACTTGGTTGAAATCTGAAAAGGCTCCCGCTCCTGCTCCCGGCAAAGTTAATGATATTGCTTTTGACTACGGCTTCAACGGTGCTGGCAATCGACAGTTTATCATTGCTACTACTAATCATCCTTCAAATTTGCCTGTAGCGAATAGTGGTGCCGGTGTTTATTTGACTGAAAATTCAGGCGAGACTTTTGTCGGCATCGCTTTCTTACAGATTGATCTCAGCAACCCAACTATCAATGATATGGCTACCGACGGGTCTACTGCTTTCTTTATCATTTCCGCTGGTGGCAAGAGCTATCTGTGGAAACAAAATGGTGGTTGGGCTTTAATTAACTGGAGTGATTCTAAGCTTCCTGTTTTCGACAAACTATTCGTGTCTTGGACTAGTGGCGATGTATTCGTTTGGAATTCTGTCTGGCCTGGTGTCCCTGCTGATCCAGGTATGGAGATATACAGATCTACTAATTGCGGCGCTACTTTCACTGCTTTTAGCAGCAATGTTCCCGGTGAAAAACTTTTTGACTTCGTTTCTATAGATGACGCTAACTACTATGCTATATCTGATTCCGGCGTCTATCATGCTACTGCTATTGCTCACGCTCCCGGTCCTTGGAACGGTGTAGCTTACTCTACCCAGGCTAGTGCTACCAACAACGCCAACAACGCTCTTGGTACATATACCAGCGGTAAAGTTTCTTTCTTGGGTGATACTATAGTGATTGCTGTTAAGCCTAACGGCGCTGCTACCTTAGTGATAGCTTCGGTTGATGGTGGCACCACCTTCAAACAAATTACATCTTTTGCTTCTATTGAGGTAAATGGCGTGCAGGTTGTTTCTGCTAATAGCTTCTTCTTGGCTTATACCAACTCTGGTGTTGGCGGGCTTGACAAACTTACTTTTACCGTTCCTACTTCGGGTTCTAATACCGACAGGTATTATACAATAACTAGTGCTAATAATATCGTCGCTAGCTATAGTGCTGATGCCGCTGGTTTGGGTACTAATCCTGCCAATGCTCCTAGTCATACCGGATATGATAGCATGGTAGTTAGCAATGGTTTTGCTTATGCTATTGATACTGCTACTGGTCTTGCACATCGCTGGAACGGTACTGTTGATGGCGGTTCCAACAGAGTTGAGACTATATCAGGTGCTTATACCTTAAATGGTACACAATCAGATGGTCCCATAAAACTCCAGAATCTTAACTTAACTGTTGATAGCAACAATAACAACGTGTTGTGGGCTATTTCTCAACCCGCAGTTACTTCTGGTTCTGGCAATACTGCTGCTATGGCTGGTAGGATCTTTGTCTACACTGACACCTTGATCAATGAAACTACTGGTGTTACTGTTTCCAATATCACCACCAACAGCGCTACTATTACTTGGGATAAGATTACCAACGCTACTCAGTATAGAGTAGTTTTGAGCACTGGCGAACCTATTACTGATCTTCACACCGCTGAGAATACTATCACTAATGACAGCCATGTTTTAGTATTACAATATGCTCAAAAAGCTGATGGTTCTTTCAATGGCACCAATAGATTGACAGCTGAAACTGCCAATTTCAATAGCAATGCTACTATTGGTACTGATTGGAATTACGGCCTTAGATCGGATACTACTTATTACGTAACAGTATTTGCTTTGAACCCGCTCTCTAACTTAGCTAACGTAGCTGCTATTACCAAATTCACCACTAACCCCGGTCCTGTTGACTGGATGCGCTCTACTTATACCAATAACCAAGCCTCCACTAATCCTGTTCTCAACTGGGGTAAAGGTATACTTGGTAATCTGCAATTTATTTGGGATGGCTCTACCGGTGATGGTTATGCAAACGCTACCTATTGGGTACAGGTTGCTACCGACATTAACTTCAACAACATAGTAGTCCAAAAGGATGACTTAACTCTCAACTACTACGAAGTTACCACCAAACTTAATTATGACACCTCTTATTTCTGGAGAGTCTGCTACAAGACTACCGGTGATTGGGGTGCCTGGAAGACTTCCTTCTTTGAAACCAGAAGCGATACTGTTCCTGTCAATAACAATAATGTTAGTGCCCCCAGTGTCTCTGTTAACAATCAACTTCCCTCCACTGACACTCCTGCTTACATTTGGGTGATTATCGCTATTGGCGCTATTCTTACCATAGCTGTTATCGTTCTCATTGTTCGCACTCGCAAAACTGACTAGTTTCTCTTTGCGACAAGATAATAAGTAAATAACAACCCAGTGACCCCCTTGGAAACAAGGGGGTCACTTGTTATCTATTGTTTTTAGGTTTTTAGTTATACGCTTATGCTATAATAACTCTTATAATAGTTATGTGGTTTTTAATTGTTTTTTTATTATCAGTATTGGAATTATGGATAGCTGTGCCGTTAGGTTTTATCTTTAAATTAGAACCTTGGATTATCTTCGTTGTAAGCTCGCTTGGCGGTCTTTTAGGCGTATACCTTTCTACTTTTTTAGGTAAAAAAGTAACGATGTTGCTTAATAATTTTCTTGGTCAAAATTATTTTACCCAAGAAAATCGTTTGGTAGTAAAAATTTGGCGACATGGAGGCTTATTAATTTTTGGTCTTTTAGCACCATTAATGGCCGGCCCCTTGATAGGTGGCATTTATTGTATAATTTTGAGCGGCGGACAAAGCCTTAAATCTGTGCTATGGGTAGCTGCAGGTACTGTACTTACTTGTGCTGCCATGACTTTGCTTATCGCCCTTGGCATATGGGTATTTACTTCTTGATGGTTTGACTACTAACAAAAAAATTGCTGCTGTTTTGCAGCGATTTTTTTTGCGTTTCTATAATTCTTAAGCTTCTAATAAACAAATCTGCATAGTAAGAGGGATGCTGTTTTTATTTAATTTAAACACAGGTTGTGGCAACAAATCTTCAGCGCCGAATTCCTTTAAAAAGTCTTTAACAGGGGTGTATTTAAAATCGTTTTTTTCGGTACCGTAACACATAGGCAGCACAATTTGCGGTTGCAGTTTATTTATTAAAGCCACAGCCCCCTTAACGCCCAAAGAACCGCCAATGGGTAGCATGAGTACATTTACTTGTCCTATTTCTCCCAGTTGCTCGTCGCTTAGATTATGACCCACATCACCCAAATGACAAATATTTAATTCATCAAGTTCAACGCAGTAAATGGTGTTTTTACCACGAGTTTGCCCGTCGGTGATATCACGGGCGCTTAATACACCTATAATAATAGCATCTCCGATCTCGTATTCGCCGGGGCCGTTTAATACTTTGCGCTTGCCGCCCACGCCGGCTTCATAATTATGAGCGGTGCCATTGTGCGAAATAGCCACAATATCAGCACTGATATTACCCATATCATAGCCCGTAGAGCCGGGGCTATACGGATCAAAAACTATTGAAGTGTTTTTGCCTTTTACTTTAAAACAAGAGTGTCCATACCATTTAATTTCCATAATATATATTATATCATTTTATAGCTTTGCTTTCAATTTATTTTGTCTTTGGCAGTCTTATTTTTGTATGAGAAAAGAGATCTGCGTCTTGACAAGCATAGCAAAAAGGCGTACACTTTATAATAGTTAGCAATCAAACAAATAGACTGCTAATTAATAAGAAAGTATTAAGAATGTTAAGTCCGAGAACTGAGCTTATTTTACAGTCTATAGTTAGACAATATGTAACAAGAGCCGAACCTGTTTCCTCAGCACTTATTTTGGAAGATTGCAGTTTAGATGTTTGTTCGGCTACTATCCGTAATGAAGTAGCCAGACTTGAGCAAGAAGGCTACATATTGCGTCCGCACCATGCTGCTGGTTCAATACCGTCAGATATGGGGTATCGTTATTATGTTGAGCATTCCCAGTTTGCCGGACTTTCACGTGAAGAATGTCTAACTATTAATCATCTATTCCACCAGGTAGAGCGCGAACTAGGCGAGTGGCTTAAGCTTTCGGCTTCTTTGATTGCTCGCAAGACTAAGAATGTGGCTTTAGTTTCTTCGCCTAAAAGCAGCGCTTATAAATTGCACCATGTAGAAATAGTATCCTTACAGGGCGATATGGCTTTAGTAGTAGTTATTTTGCGTGGCGCTAAAGTAAAGCAACAACTTATCAACTTCTCTTGTGTCTTAAGCAGTGAGGAACTTTCGCATATGTCTAACCGCTTATCTCATTTATTTGATGGTAAAACTAAAGAAGCCATTAAATATATAGATGAAAACTTTAACGAAAACGAAAGTTTAGTGGTGGATACGGTTATCAAGATGATGCGCGCTGAAGATGAAAAAAATAATGAAGATCCTTTCTTGGACGGCATGCAATTTATGCTTAAACAACCAGAGTTTTCTCGTACTGCTCATCTTACCGAAGATCTTATGGGTATGGTGGAAGATAAAACCATTTCTAAAGCTATTGAGATTCCGGGAAGTCATGATGGTATTAAGATTACTATCGGTAACGAAAACCGTGAAAAAGCCGTACAGAACTTCAGTATTATTACTTCTTCATACGGTGTAGAAGGCGAAGCTGCCGGTACTATCTCGGTTATCGGTCCTACGCGCATGGAATACAACAAGGCAGTATCAACCATACGTTATCTTTCTTTAGTGATGAGTAAGTTGGTAAACGAACTTTATGGCTATAATAATAACGATCTGTCAGTTAATACCCAATACAGAAAGGAGGATATCACTTGACAGGTAAACACCAAAAAGATTTTCAAGAAATGCCGCCAGAAGAAAACTTGCCAGATTTTGAAAAACTAACAGAAGATATAGAGAAAATGCGTTTGGAGGCTGCCCAGAATTTAGAAGGTTGGCGTCGTGCTCAGGCTGATTTTGTAAACTATAAAAAACGTATAGATGCCGAACGTATTGATATAGCCGATTACTATAGATCAGAAGTTGTGAGCACTTTTTTACCGATAGCTGATGATTTAAAGCGAGCTTTAAATAATGTGCCGCTTGAAATTGCCACAGACCCGTGGTTTAAAGGCTTTAATATGTTGCAAAATAGTTTTGATAAGGCTTTAAGCCAAAATAAAACCGAAGTTTTCGGCAATATTGGTGATGAATTTGATCCCAATTTACATCAAGCAATGCTGGAAGAAAGCGGTCCGGCTGGAAAAATAATACAAGTTTTTGCTAAAGGTTACCGTATGGGGGAGCGTATTTTGCGCCACGCTACGGTATCGGTAGGCAACAGTCAATAAAGAAAATTAGAAAAATCATTAAAAACCAAAGCCTCAAAGTAAGGCTTATTATTAGGGAGGAACAATAAAAATGGCTAAAGTATTAGGTATTGATTTAGGTACGACCAACTCGGCGATGGCTATTATTGAAGGTGGCGAACCGTCTGTATTGCCTAACGCCGAAGGCGCCCGCACTACGCCTTCGGTAGTCGCAGTAGCTAAAAACGGTGAACGCATGGTGGGCCAAGTGGCTCGTCGCCAGGCTATCACCAATGCTGCCAATACTATTTACTCGGTAAAACGTCTTATAGGCCGTAAATTTGACGATTCTTCGGTACAAAAAGACATGTCTTTACTTTCGTATAAAATAGTTAAAGCCCCCAACGGCGACGCTAAAGTGATTATGGGTAACAAAGAATATTCTCCTCAGGAAATTTCGGCCATGATTTTACAAAAACTTAAGGCCGATGCCGAGGCTTATTTGGGCGAAACTATTACCGAAGCGGTTATCACAGTGCCGGCCTATTTTAACGATGCTCAGCGTCAGGCCACTAAAGACGCTGGTAAGATTGCTGGCTTAAATGTATTGCGCATAATCAACGAACCCACCGCTGCTTCGCTGGCTTACGGTCTTGATAAAAAGGGTGATGAAAAAATTGCTGTCTACGACTTAGGTGGCGGTACTTTTGACGTATCTATTTTGGAAATAGGTGATGGTACTTTTCAGGTTAAAGCTACTAATGGGGACACCCATCTGGGCGGGGATGATTTTGATCAGATTATTATCGAGCATTTGGTAAACGAATTTAAAAAAGAGCAGGGTATTGATCTGTCTGCCGATAAAATGGCATTGCAGCGTTTAAAAGAAGCTGCCGAAAAAGCTAAAATTGAGCTTTCAACTACTCAGTCTACCGAAATCAATCTGCCATTTATAACGGCCGATGCTTCGGGTCCTAAACATATGAATATCACTCTTACCCGTGCTAAACTTGAGCAACTGGTAATGCCGCTCGTTGAGCGCACTTTAGGCCCATCTAGAAATGCTCTAAAAGATGCCGGTCTTCAGACCTCCGATATTGACGAAGTGGTGCTGGTTGGTGGTCAGACTCGTATGCCTTTGGTGCAAGAGAAAGTTAAAGAATTTTTCGGTAAAGAGCCCCACAAAGGTGTAAACCCTGATGAGGTAGTGGCTGTAGGCGCAGCTATACAGGGTGGTGTGCTTAAAGGTGATGTTAATGATGTATTGCTTTTAGACGTTACTCCGCTGACATTGGGTATTGAAACTTTAGGCGGCGTGGTTACACCGCTTATTTCCAGAAACACTACTATTCCTACTGCTAAATCGCAGGTCTTTTCTACAGCCTCCGATAATCAGGGAAGCGTGGATATTCATGTCTTACAAGGCGAGCGTCCCATGGCTAACGACAATCGTCTATTGGGTAACTTTATTTTAGATGGTATTATGCCGGCTCCGCGCGGTGTTCCGCAGATTGAAGTGACTTTTGATATTGATGCTAACGGTATTTTAAGCGTCAAAGCTAAAGACAAAGGCACCGGCAAAGAACAAAAGATTACCATTACCGCTTCTTCAGGCTTATCTAAAGAGGAAGTAGATAAGATGCAAAAAGAAGCCGAATCTCATGCCGAAGAAGACAAAAAGAAACAAGAACTTATTATAGCTAAGAATAATGCCGATAATACTGTGTATACTGCTGAGAAACTGTTAAATGAGCATAAGGACAAAATTCCTGCTGAAATGGGGCAAGATATGGTATCCAAAAAAGATGCCTTAAAAGAGCTTTTAAACGGTTCTGATCTTATGGCCATTAAGCAGGGTACCGACGATCTTAACAGATCAATGCAGGCTGCCGGAGCGTCTATGAATGCTCAAGCTTCAACTAACGAACCAGATGTTAGCGAGCAGGAACCCAAGAAAAATGACGGTGATGATACTGTTGAGGGCGAGTACCGGGAAGTATAAGCCCCGGATTATCATCAAGGGCAGCCAAGGGAAGGGGAGACAGTTCTCTCCTTTCCTTTTAGCGATTTAGGTTATTAGAAAAAGGAAAATCACATGGCCCAGCAGAAAAGAGATTATTATGAGGTGCTAGGCATAAGCCGCAGCGCTACCGACGAAGATATCAAAAAAGCTTTCAGACAGAAAGCCATGCAGTATCATCCCGATCGCAATAAAGAAGAAGACGCCAACGAAAAATTTAAAGAATGTGCCGAAGCTTATGAGGTGCTGTCTGATGCCAGTAAGCGTGCTGCCTATGATCGCTATGGTCATGCCAGCACCAATTTCGGTGCTGGTGGCTTTAATTATAATAACTATGCCAACTTTGATTTTGGTAATCTGGGCGATATTTTTGAGCAGTTTTTTGGCGGTGCCACCAGCACTTCTTCATCAAGCCGTAAAAATGCCGGTTTAAAGCACGGCCAGTCAATTACTATGAGTATAACGTTGGATTTTGAAGAGGCAGCTTTAGGTGCTGAAAAAGAAATAGAGATAAAACGTGATGAACATTGCAGTGAATGCGGCGGCAGCGGTGCCCGCAAGGGGACTTCTCCGCAAACATGTCCGACTTGTAGTGGTAGCGGTGAAGTATATCAGGTACAGCGCTCAATTTTTGGGCAGTTTAAAAATGCTGTACTTTGCAATGAATGCAACGGGCGAGGCAAAATAATTAACGACAAATGTCCAGTATGTCGTGGTAACGGCGTTACCTATAATAAACGTAAGCTGGCAGTAAAAATTCCGGCTGGCGTATTCGACGGTTCACAGGTACGCTTGTCGGGAGAGGGTTATGCCGGTCCTAACGGTAGCCCCAGTGGGCATGCTTATCTTAACATCTCCGTGAAATCGCACAAGTTTTTTGAACGTGAAGGTGATGATATTATCTACGAAATGCCTATAAACTTTGCTCAAGCTGCTTTAGGAGATGAAATAGAGGTGCCCACCCTGTATGGTAGCGAAAAGATAAAAGTACCGGCTGGTACTCCGTCAGGCAAAGAGTTTCGTTTAAAAGGCAAAGGAGTAGCGTCATTAAACGGTGGTAATAAAGGTGACCAATTGGTTTATGCCATCTTGCAAACGCCTAAAAAACTTTCAGATGAACAAAAAAATCTCTTAGAAAAGCTGGCTCACACTTTTAAAAATGAGAAATAAATTAAGCTCCGTACGGAGCTTAATTTATTTCTTGCTGTCTTTAGGAGTACGCTGGTAACGTTTGCTGTTTATTTTAGATTGTGATTTTGCTTTGTTTTTCTTCATGGTGCGATACATATATATAAAAGCGCTTGCCGTTATTAAAAGCCCCAAAACTACAAACAATATACCCATCCACGGATTACTGTTGCTTTCGGCTAAAACTTGCGCATAATATGTTTTTTTATTGCATTGGGTAAGTGGTATAGCGATTATTGAAATCAATAAAGCAATGGCTAAGATAACAGCAAATATTTTGGCGGCAATATTTTTCACTTAAGATTATTCC